>NZ_JXYS01000003.1 GCF_000949295.1 Acidithrix ferrooxidans | reverse complement strand
CCTTCTTGTGGAGTGCACGAACTCGGCATACAACGCTGTAGCGATTGTGGAGTCTTCATGACTCGCGTTGGCATTGGCGGGCTGTGCCCTCACTGCGACGAGCCTCTCGCAGTAGGCGAACTCATGGGAGAGATATAGAGATAACACTCTTAGAAACCCAGTAATAATCAAATAAGAGCCCAACCAAGGCCTAACATAGTCCTTGGTTGGGCTCTATCTATATAGGACTCTATCTGTGTAGTGCTCTATCTGTGTAGTGCTCTATCTATATCGGCGACTATCAGGACGATTGATACATCCATTCGGTTTCTCGATTGATAGCTGCTGGTGCCCTACTGTCACCAGACTCGGAGAAATCTCCGTTCCTCATGAATCAAATGACCACACATGGATCTCACGCTTTAGACCCCACACTTTAGAGAACTAATGACGATATGTCTTAGCTCTTGACCAAAGAGAACCAACAAGGATAGCGAATCGTCACCATATAGACAAAGCCCACGGGATCCAACCCTTGTCGCGAATGTTCCACGATCTCATTGATTCGCCATGTCAACTTCATGCCCAAGAGCTGATGGGGCCAATTTGTTCGATTGCAAGCAAACCTATCGTCGCTCTATCGTCGCGCAACGGGCCATTGGGGTTCACGATGGGGCCTCTTGGTTGGGTTGGGTAACTTGCGGTGCCGTCAATACTCGCTAGATCTCTAGAATCTAGAATCTATAACCTCCACCTATCCAGGAACGTAATGGGGGTTATTGAGTTGTGGACGATTGCTACGCAAACGAAAGTTGAAATGTGGAAAACGCTTCGCGTTTACGCACAATCCAACGATCTTCGCCCACGAGGCTCTTTCAACCTGTAGCTACTACCCATAAAAAAGAATAATAAAGAGATCTTTTCCAAGTCGCCCTCAACGAAATCTCAACCCTATCTAAAAATCACACTGCGCCTCGATGGAGCACTTTCATCTAATCGACAATTAACTGCTCTTGGATGCAAGTTGGAGTAGTTAATAGACCTTTGCGACCAAAGGTTACATTATTTCACCTCCTCGACAAGAAATGCCCATAGAAGGACAGAATGAAATAGCTACTGTAATAGTAAAAAAAGCGGCCTCAGATAAACGCGAGCTGTGGTGAAATGTGCAAAAGTGATGGCCACTTGTATGCATTCTTCGTGTCCACCAACTTGCAGTTCTCAATGGCCAGTAACACACTTTTTCAATGTAAATCTTGTCGACGTCAAACTAGCGTTACCTCCGGGACTATCTTTCATCGAAGTCATATCTCTTTTTCCTAGTGGTTTTCTGCTATCTATCTATTGTCCAACGACAAGCGTGGTCTTTCAGCTACTACCTCCCCCAGCCATCAGAGCCCTTGCTAAATTCGTTCAAGTATCTTATTCGACTGGCTGGTTGATGCTAAATAAGCTACCTAAGGCAATAGCTGAGCGTAATAGCTGAGCGTAATGGCTGAGCGTACCGGCTGACCGAGATGGTTTATACAAACTTGGAGAAAACGCCTGAGTAGATGAGTTCTTTTTAGGTGGTGAGAGCCATGGCGAAGGCTAACGAGGAAAGGGAACAAAACAAACCAATGTTCTAATTGGAGTATCGATTAGCAATGGTGCTCCTACTCATTGCTTCATGGAAGTAATCAAAGATACCACTGCTAAATCACCCAAAGATGTTTTTGTGAGACGTTTAGATTCTAATACCAAGCTGATAAGTGATGGTAACCCAAGTTACGGGGTATGTGCTGAAAGACCTTGGACTAGCGCATTTTAGTCACTTTATCCAAAGACGAACAAGCACATGTAACATTCAAATGGCTCAAGATCCTAAATTGGGAACTGCAAGAAATTTATCGACGGAACATACCACGGACGTGAGGAACATAAGCAACTTATGCCTCGAGGAATTCGCATACCGATTCAACCCAAGGCACTTTGAAATGTCATTGGTAGAGCGACTTCTCAATACATGTGTGTTTGCGTCTCCACATCCGCTACTCCGCGAATCTGATTCCAAAATGGCTCTTGCTTACGAAACTTGATAAGTATGATTCAAAATGGCATCTCTTTAATGTGTGGTCAAGTGATTATATGGTCAAGAGCCAATAACAGATGTGATCGCATCCTCCAAAAGAGTCCGAGCTTGACTTCCAAGGGTCTCCAACTCTGGGGTTGACATGATCTTTAGTGGGTCCAACCCCGTGATTTGAATCCCCTCGGTAACTTCTTCTAATACAACATTGCAAGGTACGTAAAGCGCGACGGAGGTGTCGATCTCTAAAGCTTGGTTTATAAGTTTTGGATTGCAGGCGCCTAAGACTTTCATAGGGGGCCTCTGGACTCCTAGTTTCTCTTTTAATGTAGCAGATATGTCGATCTCAGTGAGAACGCCGAAACCTGATTTTGAGAGGGCAATACGCACCTCGGCCTCCACTTGCTCCATGGTTCCACGGACTATCTTTTGAAGTTCGGCCATCTTTTTCTGCTTTCGTTGAAGGTTTTTTGAAGCTTGCTTTACTAAACCAATCGTAGACCTCATTTATTCGAATAAAAAGTTTCACCTCAAACGGTGGGTTTGGCCGAAGTGCGCGGTTGAAAATAGTTAATACCAGTTAGTTAGTAATATTTCGAGATCAGGAGATGCCAGGCGGAAGAATCGCTTCAATCAAAAATGGCCCAACGCTGTCAAAGGAGTGGGTGATAGCTTTTGCGAGTTCGGATACGGTTCGAACTGTTAGCGACCCTACCCCCATTGCTTGGGCGAGTTGGCTAAAACTGATGGAAGGAGGTTTGAGCTCCAACATGGCTCGCGCGCTGGGACTGGACTCTAGTGCTCCGACCTTGGCCAATTCGAGTTCAAGGATGGCGTAGCTTTGGTTATTAAATAGGACCGTTGTAACGTTTAGCTTTTCGCGGGCTTGGCTCCAAAGCGCTTGAAATGTGTAGATCGCAGAACCATCAGCCTCAAGGCAAAGTACTCGAGAATTTGGGTCTGCTACGGCTGCTCCGGTCGCCAATGGAAGGCCCTGGCCAATTGCGCCTCCGGTCAAGGTCAGCCACCTGTGGGCAGGTGCGCCTTTGGTAAAGGATGGCAGAAAGAGACCTGAGGTATTTGATTCGTCAACTACTATCGTACCTTCCCTTAACAGCGCGCCTATGGTTTGGGCTGCTTTTGTTCCCGTAAGATCCCCGTCGGGAAGTTCTGGAGTTTGATAGGCAACCTTGGCAAGTGGGGTCTTTGCCCCTAAATAGTCACACAACGCGTCTAGCTTTTCTAACAAGTTTTCATTGGGAGCTATAAAATGGTGCACCGTCGCGTTCGCTGGAGCTAGTTGACTTGGTGTATTGGGATAGGCGAAGAAGGAGACGGGCTCGTTTGCGCCGATTGTGATTACGTGACTAGCGTTAGCAAGTTGTGCGACAGCCATTTCGCCCAGATATGCTAGGCGGTCGATGGAGAGAAGGTCCCCTCCGCGTTCGAGGAC
Source organism: Acidithrix ferrooxidans (assembly GCF_000949295.1). GTDB lineage: Bacteria > Actinomycetota > Acidimicrobiia > Acidimicrobiales > Acidimicrobiaceae > Acidithrix > Acidithrix ferrooxidans. The sequence continues at coordinate 60,743 of NZ_JXYS01000003.1, read as the reverse complement.
CGAGGGAAAAGTCTCTGCCAATATGGAGACATTGTATAGGGAAAGAATCTTTGAAATTGACCTAAGCCCCCCAGCGCTAAGTGCTTGGCCGCCTAGCAGCAGCATTGTTTCGTTGCCACGTTCTAGGAGTGCTTTCATCTCGGTAAAGCCGATCGTCTCGATTGTCTCGACCTCTTTGTTCCAAAGTGCCCTCCCAAAGTCCATCGATTTTTCTGGCGTGAGCTCATTCCAGCTGGCATCGGCTGGAACTATGACAGTCGCGATTCCACGTTGATCCATGGTCGCAGCTTGGAGGGCTAATTGTGCGGCCGGTTCTATTTGGTTCGGCGTTTTGGGCGTGACTACAAATTTTGAAAATGACTTTGCAATTCCTTCGATGTCACTAGTCAAGGGAGCGTCATAGGCTAAGTGGGTGGTTGCGTGATCGCCAACGACGTTAATTATCGGAGTCTTTGCTCTGCGTGCATTGTGGAAGTTGGCGAGAGCATTTCCCATGCCTGGGCCAAGATGAAGAAGGGTTGACGCAGGTCTTTTGGCGATTCTCCCATATCCGTCGGCGGCCCCACTGGCTACGCCTTCAAAGAGGCATAGAACGCCTCGCATCTTGGGTACCCTATCTAAAGCGGCCACAAAGTGCATCTCAGAGGTGCCTGGATTGGTAAAGCAGACCTCGACTTTGTTAGCTACAAGGGTGTTTAGGAGTGATTCGGCACCGTTCATTTAAAGGACCTTTCCCGGGTTTAGGATCCCGTTGGGATCGAATGCGTACTTTATTCGTCGCATTAGTTCTAGTTTTGTTGGATCTTCTAGATCCAGGAAATATGGACGTTTAGCAGTTCCGATACCGTGTTCAGCGGAGATAGCGCCACCTAAGTCGAGTCCAATTCGATAAAGTTTCGACATGATTGATCCTTTGATGGCATGGTCGTTTTCAAATATCGAGAGATGGATATTGCCATCGCCTGCGTGACCAACTGCGCTAATAATCGTTCCATATTCTTGGGCTATTAGGTCTATCTGATCCATGAAGTTTGGAATTTGTGCTCTTGGCACGACGATATCTACTATATCGGTCGCGCCAAGTTCTTTTGTAACCCAGAATGCTGCTTCTCGGACCCGTAAAAGGCGCAGTGCCTGACTTTTGGACAGCTCATAGACGTCCAGAGCCCCATTTTCAATCATTTGGTTTGATATGATCAGCTGTTGTTTTTCGAGGCCCTCTGGGTCTGCTTCTTCGAGCATGCAAATTAAATAGGCACGAGCCTCATCTTGGATGGCTTTTGGCAACCCTAAGTCGAGCCCTTCCCTAGATGCCATTACCTTCAACCCCACGGCATCTACGTATTCGAGTATTGAAGGTGTGCAATTGGATCTAAGTATTTCAGGTATAGCCACTGAGATAGACGAGAGTTTGTCAAAGGGGATCAGCAATGTCACTGAGGCCTGTGGTATTGGCGTAATGGCGACTATAACCTTCGTTACGAGGGCTAACGTTCCTTCGGATCCGATTACAAGTTGTGTTAGGTCATAGCCAGATGATGATTTGACGAATTTTCCACCGCTAGAAATTACATCCCCAGTTGCAGTCACAAATTCAACACCCAGGACGTTATGACGAGTTACGCCGTATTTGACAGCTCTCATTCCGCCCGCATTCGTAGCAACGTTACCACCTATGGTCGCGGACATTTCGCCAGGATATACCGGATAGACAAAGCCCACTTCGGCGAGGGATAACTCAAGTTGTTCCAGGGTTACCCCAGCTTCGAGAGTTGCAGTGTGGTTTTGAGTATCAATCTCTAGAATCTGATTCATTTTTTCGAACGAGATTACGATACCACCCTGAATTGGGAGCGCTCCTCCGCTAAGACCACTGCCACTTCCTCGAGCTGTAACTGGGACTTTGAGGTCGTTTGCTGTCGCGATGACTTGCGCGCATTCAAGAGTTGAGGTCACATATACCAGGCATCGAGGTGGAACTGGAGTCGTTCCAAGGCTCTCATCGTGGAAATAATCTATTGAGATCGCGTCTTCAACCATTAAGCAATCGTCTCTGAGTATCTCGCGGAGTTTCGTAACTAAAGGATCAATGGATTGCAAAGAGGCCATATCGGTAAATGTAACACGTACAGAGTCGAGTTTTCGCACGGAATCGTAATTTTGACTTCCAGCTCAGATCTATCTATCTTTGATGCTTATGGTTTGTTGGTTCGCTGAGATGCCCAGGTAATTGCCAGAGTCTATAGTTACTTCGATTTGTGAGATAGCGGCATGAGATGGGACTTTTTGGGATTTTGATACGCACAAGGCTCTTGGTGGAATGCCAAGAGCCTTGTGCGATAGATCAATCTATAACTTGAGGTATTGAATTCTTCTGTAAATCTTCTTTGTCTGGGAGTTCCATCTTTAATATGCAGATGGAAGGCAACCTCGGGCAAGTCCGAGGTTTGCTAGACCGCTAAGATCTCCGGTGGAGTAGGAAGTTACACCGTTGTCATAGGGGTACATTACATTCTGGGGGGAGCTGCTATGGTCCAAACCGATAGCATGGCCGAGTTCGTGAAGCAGGAGCGACTGTTGGGTTGATGACGATAGGTTCAACCAGCTTTCGTTGTTTAGCTCTACGATGCCAGATACGTAAAGTGTTATTCCTGATGAAGTTGTCTCTGCTACGGGACCGCCAAAGCCAAGGTAGTTCGGACTCAATTGGTAGGTGGAGCCGATTTGAGCCTGTAGGTGAGCAATTGATGGCCAACTAAAGAGGATTGAGCCATAGGGTAGCGAAGAATTTGAATAAGCCGTGGTGGTTTGTAGGGGTGCAAAGCTAAGGCCAGTGGCAGCGGCTACCTGAGCTAAGGCGTCTTGGACCATTGCCGTTGCAGAAGCTTGCTCGGCAGGTGTGGTTGGTCCTGCGGTGGGATCATCGGTCATATCTATATAAGGATGAATCACTTGGCAGGGGTTCCAGCGGACAGGAACCGCCGTAGGCGAATGTGAACTGGTGCCAATCTCAAACATCGGAGCCCACGTTGGGGGCAGGGCCGGAATGTTTTCATCGTTTGGTTCGGTTTGCCATATGGAGCCAAGTGTCGGATAGACACTGTTGTTAGACGTTAGGCCAAATGAATTCCAAGTTCCCGAAGGAAGGTTAGAAGGCATGCAATTGTTCTCGGTTGCTACGGTTTTGCAGTTGATCGGTGATGGCAGGACAACGGCTGTCGGCGTCAAGCTTACATTAGCTGGAGCTGGAGCTGGAGCTGGAGCTGGAGCTGGAGCGTTCGAGGAGCTAAAGGAGAAGGCTTGGCCAGTTTGAGTAACCACCCAATAGCCAGTTCCACCACTGGTTGGTGATATTCCCATAATGGGCGAAGATGCGCCAGCATTGGCAGCAGATCCATAAAAGCCCGCGTCACCAAAGGTGAAGATTCCACCATCAGCCGCCACTAACCAATAGCCCTTACCATCTGGGGTGGCGGCCATTCCCACGATAGGTCTATTTAACTTTAACGCCCCAGCGGATCCATAAAAGCCCGCGTCACCAAAGGTGAAGATTCCACCATCAGCCGCCACTAACCAATAGCCCTTACCATCTGGGGTGGCGGCCATTCCTACGATTGGGCTATTGAGAGCGATTCCGCCCGTAGATCCATAAAAGCCTGCGTCACCAAAGGTGAAGATTCCACCATCGGCCGCTAATAACCAATATCCTTTGCCATCTGGGGTGGCCACCATGGCCACTATCTTCCTGAAGAGGTGCATTCCGCCCGTAGATCCATAAAAGCCTGCGTCACCAAAGGTGAAGATTCCACCATCAGCCGCCACTAACCAATAGCCCTTACCATCTGGCGTAGCGGCAATGCCCACGACTGGTTGATTAAGCTTGGTACCTGACATGTCTCCATATGACGTTACTGCGCCATATGAGGAGACCTGGCCTTGGGCATTGGTGATCCAATATCCGGTACCATTTGGAGCAGGGGCGATTGAAACAGCTCCACTGATTGCGCTCGGATCGAGCATCCCCATGAGAGAAGTGTGTGTAATAGTAGTTTTTGCCGGTGCATTGCTAGTTGCGAACATGCCTACCAATGAGAGTGATGCCGTGGCGACCGCCACGCTAGCGATACGGAAGTTCGGTCGCTTCACTATATTTCGTGACTTTATTACGGAGAGTGAGGTTTTGCTCATGTATTCTATATCGCAACTTCTCATCTGTTCTTTAGGATTTTGGGAATTTTATTGGAGGCAGGGGTCATTTAGTGCCTTTGAACTGGTGTTATATTGCGTTTGGGAGATGACTGATTTTGGATTGGTTATGGAAGCTATGGTTTTTCATACAACCCAATGTGGTTTTAGTCGCGTTAGACTCTGGAATCTGAATGCTTTGAGTGGTCTATGTGGTTTTGCGCGTGACTTTTTACAAAAGCGTTGATTCTGGTACAATCGACGACTTTTTCGGGTGACTTCGATCGCTTTTTACGACGAAGATCGTTGCGCCTTGTTACTAGGTTCAGCAAGTTAGTGCAATTCAAAGTCGACTATGTCTAATGAGTCGATTCTCTTTTTGAAGATTAAGATCCGATTCATTGCTACCCTATGCCATTGCAGTTGCCAGTTGGGTGATGATTTTTCCTTACGGATCATTATTCAAATAAGAAGAATAACTCAGGAGGTAAATCTATAAATTTACCTATGATATGTACGCAAGGGCCATTGGGTGTGCCAGGAGTGTGGTCGATCGTCGAGATATCGATGCCCAAAGTATCGCAAGCTTCCTAATAGATTCCCAACTTTTGAGTAGCGCTCAAATTGCGACGCTTTTTTGACCCTAGTCGTGGCTTAGTCTTACTGCGGTTGGGTGAAGTCCCTAGGTGTAAGGGCAATGGTAGGTTTTATGATTTGGAAATGAAAGCACGTGGATTCATAAGGTTTAGTGTAAATGCGGTTTGAAGATCATAACGATTATGACTATCGCAATAATTGATTCACTTAATATTTGCGAGAACGTTGCACGTTGTATAGATTGATTTTTGGCAATGAAATTGCCTAAAAATTATGGTCGTCCTCTAAGTCGCTAGGTGGCTTATATTGGGTTACGGATCGCATGGCCCCAATCTTTTGAGAAGGTTCATGCTCCTTTATGTCTCCCATGAGTGCTCACATCGAAAGAAAACGGCACCAAGGAATAACCATGTCATTGGTCGGTTGTTGTTTTATTTTATGTAAAAAGGTCACTTATGGAGGCTAAATGAGCTAGGAGGCGAAGACTAGGTGTACTGGAGAGACGGTCCCCATGGCAGGAGTTGTCACGTCTCTCATTATCAATTGGCGAGGATCGACTCTATCCAGATGGTGATGTGAAAGCGGCGATTGCTGCGGCGCATCCCCGCAGCGCAGCGTCATCTCCTAATTCTGCTTTGGCTACTTCTACCTCTAGATAACTTGGCTTTAATTCTTGAAATGATTCCTCCACTAAGTTGAAGATGAAGTCTCCAGAGAGGATTACACCCCCGCCAAGGACAAGCGACTCTATGGAAAATAGATGAACCATGTTAGCAAGTGCTACTCCGACATTGTGTGCCATCTCTTTGACAATTAGTAAGGCATTTGGCTCGCCGGCTTGAGCGGCTACCACCAGTTGTTGGTTTGTGAGGCTGAGACCGGCCTCTTTCGCGGTTCGTGCTAGCGCGGTTCCCGAAGCTAGATATTCAACCGAGCCCCGACCATTTGCTAGCGCATCGGAGGCGTCTATAAAGCTGTGACCTAGTTCAGCTATGGAATATCGCGTTCGGATCAGCTTTTTATCTACGGTTACAGCGGCTCCAATACCAGTTGAAATGGTTACATATGACATGGATTCTTTAGTCCGACCAGCTCCAAAGTGCGCCTCGCCGATGGCTGCTAGGTCAGCATCATTCACCAACAAGACCTCGCGTCCGAGCAATTTGGCAATCTTTTCACCGCTTAGCTCCGGTATGAAGTTTTGTGGCAGATTTGGGGCAAAGATGGCTTTGGACTCGCGATAGTCAACCACCCCGGGTACACCAACGACAAAGGATTTTGCCTTTTTGGTTGGATCAAGTATGTCGGCTAACTTCGTAAAGCCCTCTTGGGCGCTAGCCAATGTGGCGGTAGGTAAAACTTGGTGAGCTAGCAGTTTGCCACTGGCATCGCAAAGTCCCATTCGAAAGTGCGTACCGCCAATGTCGGCACCAAGAATTAGCTCGTCGTTACTTTGATTCAAAGTTTCCACCTAGCCCTTTTGAAGCGTTGTTCTTTTGATATTTTTGGATTATTTTCTCTGTGGTATAGATTTTAGTGAAGGTACCAGCGATACGGACTTATGAGGGTCTCTAGTGCCTCGGGTGGGCCGTATGAGCCTTGCTCGTAGGCTAGGGGTCGGGGAGGATCCGATATCAACGGCGCAGAGGCTTCCCAAAGTGTCTCGATTCCTTCGGCCTCATTGAAGAGTGCTCGGTCGCCTATCATAACATCATGAATTAGACGTTCATACGCCTCTAGTTCGTAGGCGACATTGAAGTTGTCAAGAAAATTGAAGTTCAATGATGCGCTAGCGAGCGTTAATGACGGTCCAGGTTTTTTTGTCATAAAGTTGATTTCAATTGATCCAGGGTCGGCCATGTCGATAACGAGCTCATTTGGACTGCTGTGCTCGTTTGAAAGGCCTGATGTGTGGAATCTATTCAAATCTGGTACTTTGAATCCAAGAGTCAAGAGCCATCTTCCTGTTGCCATTGCCTTGCCAGTTCGCAAGTAAAAGGGTACTCCAGCCCAGCGGTCATTGTCTATCCATATTCGACAGGCAACAAAGGTCTCAACGCATGAATTTGGAGCTACGCCAGGTTGGTCAAGGTATCCGGCGTATTGGCCATAGATGACGTCATCTTTAGTAATCGGTCTCATGGCTTTAAAGAGGCTAGTTTTGGCTTTGTTTAGCGATATCCCATCTAAGCGCTCAGGCGGATCCATTGCCAGAAAACCTAAGACTTGGAAGAGGTGGGTTACCACCATGTCTCGGAACGCCCCAGTCTTTTCGTAGAAGGCGCCTCGGCCTTCGATCGTGAGAGTTTCTGGGATGTCTATTTGGACGTAGTCGATTGAGTCATGGTTCCAGGATGGCTCGAAAATCCCGTTCGCGAATCGAAGTGCCAGAATGTTTTGGACGGCCTCTTTCCCTAAGAAGTGGTCTATCCGGTAGACCGACTCCTCGTCGAATGATCGATGTATGGCCGAGTTGAGCTCCTTCGCGGTTGCGAGGTCTGATCCAAATGGCTTTTCTATCACCAATTGAGCTTCTTTGGCGATCCCACTCGCTCCTAGTGCATCGATAACCGGAATGAAGGCAGGGGGAGGTATCGCTAGATAAAGAATGGTTTTAGCGCCCTCGCTCAGCGCTGCCTTGTTGGCGTGAATGGCCTCTTGCAACTTGGAGAAGTCAGTGGTGTCAGCTGGGATATAAGAGATTTTTTTGGAGAAAATAGAGAAGGACTCCTCCTCGATCTCTTTTCTTCCAAAGTTGGCGAGTGATTCATGGACGTGAGTTTGAAATAATTGGGTTTCCATTTTGATCTCGGTCGGTGAGGTTCCGATAATTCGAAAGTCCTTGGGCATCAAACCCGCCAAGTACAGGTGGTAGAGGCCCGGTATGAGTTTGCGTTTAGCTAGATCCCCCATAGCCCCGAAGAGCACAAATAGAGCATCCGTGGTAGGTACTGTTTGGTCTGACACTTGGTCTTGTGGTTTCATCTTCTTTGCCCAATCGATCGAGGGGTTGAATGAAAATTTTGAAGCGTTATTGCAGCTTTTCAAATGCGGTTTTTGGCTCTTCGTCCTTGGTAGGTCGCTTCACATCTTCAATTTGAATGGTAGTTCATCTAAAAGGCTTGCAAGAACAAAGTCAGCACCAGCGGCTTTTAGGGTGTCTACATCATATTTATGGCTGGCAACCGCAATGCACTCGATTCCGGCTTCGTGTGCAGCGATTATATCATTTGGAGTATCGCCTATTGCGATGAATTCATCATGGGTTATCGATCCTCCGTATATGACATTGGCACGGCGCATGGCTAATATTGTCAATTCGGTTCGACTTGGGGAATCAGAGCCATATCCACCAAAGGAGAAGAATCGATTGAGCGAGGCTCTGTGGAGTTTTATGTGTGCGGCGGCTTCGAGGTTGCCAGTAACCAGGCCAAGTAGATACCCTTGTGCTATGAGTTTTGGCAGGAGATCTTCGACACCAGGAAGGACGTGATAGCCTTTGGAATCTTGAACGCTCTCGGTCAGATAGTGCATTCTTCGTTCTAAGAGTCGTGAAAATTCGGCCTTTGTTGGAGCTCGACCAATGACTGCTTCAAAGGTGCGACGAGCTACCTCTGGGTCGGTCATTCCAATGTCGCTATATCGATCGATTTGTGCGTCTATGTTATAGATTTCTTTGAACGCCATAGACCAAGAGGTAGAACCGGCACCATCTGTCACAATTAAAGTTCCATCGATATCGAATAAAATGGCTACTTTATCGCTTGTCATCGTCCTGCTTTCCGAGTTGGATAGACCAAGCCAAGTCCCTATTTGACCGGTAACTATTGAGCCGACTTTTCATTGTGGCCACCAAATCCCTTTCGCATCGCTGAAAGGATTTGATTTCCAAATCGATCTAGGTCTCGTGATGCAAATCGAGAGTAGAGCGCTGATGTTAGGACTGGAGCAGGAACTCCTTCTTCCACTGCTGCGAGAGCGGTCCAGCGACCTTCGCCGGAGTCTGATACCTTTCCGGAGAATTCACTGAGATCTGGCGATTCAGCCAGAGCTAAGGCGGTTAGATCCAAAAGCCAAGAGGCAATTACGCTGCCGCGACGCCATACTTCTGCGACGTCCGCTATGTTGATGTCAAATTGGTAATATTCTGGGTGATCCAATGGAGCTGTCTCAGCGTCGGCATCTCGCTGATGTTTTCCTATATTTGCATTTTTTAGAATGTTGAATCCCTCAGCATAGGCAGCCATAGCCCCGTATTCAATGCCGTTATGAACCATTTTTACGAAGTGGCCAGCTCCGTTTGGGCCGCAGTGGAGATATCCTTTTTCTGCTGCTGAGATCTCGCCGACTCGGGTAGCGCTTCTGGGAGCTGCATCATAGCCAGGTGCTATTGTTTCAAAGATTGGATTGAGGTGGTTTACTGTTTCTACCTCTCCTCCGATCATCAGGCAGTAGCCTCTCTCTAGGCCCCAGACGCCTCCTGATGTGCCTACGTCTACATAATGGATGCCCAATTCGAAGAGGCGATGAGCGCGATCGATATCGTCGCGATAGTAGGAGTTTCCTCCATCGATGATGATGTCGTCTTTTGTCATATGACTAGCCAACTCTTCGACAGTATCATGTGTAATCGAACCGGCAGGTACCATTATCCAAGCTGCTCTTGGTGTGGATAATTTAGATACGAAGTCAGCGATTGAATCTGCTCCGATCGCTCCCTCTTTGACTAGCTCATTTACCGCATCTGGATTGACGTCGTAAACGACAGCCTCATGTCCGTCGCGCATTAAGCGTCGAACCAGGTTTGCACCCATTCTGCCTAGTCCAACCATTCCAAGTTGCATAGTAATAATGCCTTTCGTTTAGCTGCTGATGAGTACCAAAATTAATTGTAGGTTCGGTACTCTAATTAGAAGTTTGGGAGTAGTGCGATGAGATAAGCCGCCTTAGTAGACGTTGACTTTACCCCAACTCTGTCATTTTCAAAGATGCGATGTGTCGTCTTTGTTACCTCATTGTTTTTGCGTACGACTCCTTTAGATGTAAGCCTATAGCGAATATGGGTTTTTTTTCCTAAATTTCGAGTCGAAGTGGTTCTCCGATAAAAACTATGGCTTGACCGAGGAGGATTTATCCCTAGATGTCTTATTAATTTGGTGATGGTCGCGGCCGGCGACAACTATTTATCGTATTAGATCGCTCATCAAGCGATGTGTTATGAGAGATAGACCTGATGAGCTTTGCTAATTGAACCTGTGATTCCAACGCATAAGAAATGAATCCTAAGATGCCGTGGATGGGTGAGTCTTTCGATGTTTATCGAAGTTGAAACGGTTGCAATTCGTGGATGGAATTAAAGGATAGGTTAACTCTTTTATAATCGGGTAACCTTTATCGGCCATTTTTTGTTTTAGGCGACCAGTGATATGAGCCAGGGTGAGATCTTATTTAGAGGCCGATTCAATCTATCCTTTGCTCTACTCTTCATCACTAAAGGAGATGGCGCGATAGATATGGCGCGATAGGACCGGAGTAAGTTGCTGTCTTCGAGGATGAAGCTAGATGGTAGCGCGCCTAGGTAGAACGGATCAAAAAATCGATGAGAGCCAAGATGATAGACCGGCCCCTAAAAGAGGAAGTGAGAGACCCTGTTAATCGCACCTTTCGGCGAAGCAAAGTAAAGTAAGGATGAATGAAAATGGCGTAAAGCTTGTTTTGCAAATCTGGCCATAGCCTATAGGCAAAGTACCACTGATTTTTGGAAAGCTTTGAACTCCTATCTTTCCAAAGCGGCTATGGATGAATTTTCGCTAGGGTGAACTGCGCTTGGCTAGCCCTAAGCAGCGGCACTAGGTGATCTAACTAGATGAGTAAAGTTGTCATCTAGGGTGGCTAAGTTCCACTCTTTTAGGAGCAAGTTATTAGAAGGTCAAAGTCGTTTTGGGATTTTGGTGTAACTCAAAAACAGTGACCTTGGTCGGGAAGGCGGGATTTGAACCCGCGGCCTCAGCGTCCCGAACGCTGCGCGCTGCCAAGCTGCGCTACTTCCCGCCCGATCCACTACGGTTTGTTTCCGTCGTGAACAGATCTTTATTCTAAGGCAAATTAGCTAGCCTACGGTCGAAGTTCGATTGCTTATTTAGGTCTGATAGCCTCCTAGGTTGGACCTTCAGATCTAAATCAAAGCTGGAAGATCGCTCTAGTGTGTGATAGATATTGGTTTGTAGCTCTCGTCTTGGTATCCCTTGCCACTTAGAACAGCCTTAGCAGCATTTGTTAGTTTGATAGAGTCAAGTGGCTTGACGAGGAATCCCTCGGCTTTGGATCTTCGCGCTAGAAATACATCAGGACGGCGATCTATCAAAATAAGTACTGGAATGTGGGGAAGTCGACCACCTGACTCTTCTAAATGGAGTTCAAGGCACGTCGCCATCGCGCCCATGTTGGTTACTTGGAAGTCCAAAACGGCAAGGTCTGGTGCTGACTTATGACACGCCTCCAAGAATTCTTGCGAACTTGGGAAGGTGGTGATGTCTGAGGTGATGAATTCTAAAGCGGATACGACTTCGGTTAAAACTTGATTCGCGTCGCTCACTACGTAGATGTGGGCCATAGATAAAGATCCTAGCCGGAGATGTAGGTTGATGCAAAAGTGTGCTTGGATATAGAGGGTTTTTTGGCATCATATTAGATAGCGGGCCATTTGAGCAAGGTCTTCTAAGTTGGCAATATCTCGATTCAGCGTGGGGATTCTTATGATTCTCTCGGAGTCGAGTGCTGCAGAGATCTTTTGAATTTCCCGGTTCTCAAACTCCTTTAAAACCTTCATCTTTGAAAGATTGTCCTGAAGTTTGGCGAGATCATCCTTTGAAAGGCCTTCATTTTGATCAATGGGTTCACCTGGAATCGAAAAGTCGGGGGTCTCCCTATTTGAAATCAATCCAGAGAGACTAAATCCAAAACCAGTCAACTTTTCCCCGAATGTCATGCTTTCACTGATGGTGTCGCCTCGGGGGGCGGTAACTAGAACGAATGCTGTGGTTTGCTCATGAAGAAGTGACTGGACCGCCTCAGCCCGCGATCTAAAGCCGTCTTCCATGCCCTCGAAATCCTGAAAGAACGCAACGGCCTCATCGACAATCTCTGACCCAACGACACGCGATATGGTCCGTAGCACTGCCTTAGTGGCAAATGTGAGGGGTCGAAGAATTGCTGGGCCCGGTGTCATGATGAGCCGAAAGACCCGATTGTCGAGAAATGACATTAACCTGCGCGGAGCATCTAGAAAATCCAGGGCGTTATAGCTAGGGGGAGTGTCGACGATTAGGAGTTTGAATCTTGAGTCGTTGTGTAGTTCGAATAACTTCTCCATTGCCATGTACTCTTGGATTCCAGAGAGGTTTTTGGTTAGATTTTGGTAGACGCGATTCGACAGGATTTTGCCAGCTTGTTCTTTTGTCTTTGCGTACTTGACTATCAATTCGTCAAAGGTTGCATCTGCGTCTAGCATTACCGCGAAGAGTCTTCCTGGTGAACTGGTTCCGATCTCAACTGGATCGTTTCCTATCGTCTCGATACCCAGGGCATCAGCAAGACGTCTGGCGGGGTCTATCGTTACAACACATGTGTCAATACCTGAAAGAGCTGACCCAATGGCTAATGCTGCAGAGTTTGACGTTTTACCTACACCGCCCGGCCCAGTCATTATGATGACAGTCTTTTCCCGAATCAGGCTGCTTAGTTTTGAGGTGTTGATGGCGATTGCATTTTTGTTCGCGTCCAAGATGACCTTCTATCTGACTGATGGCGAATTGAGCAAGCGAGCGAGCTCAACGATATGTTGAATCCGAATTTGTGTTGTGAACAAAAATGGCAACTGAATCGTATCGGTTTCATTTAGGGAGCGACCGAGTAATTCTAGATTGCGGACTTGCATGGCTGAACGCGATGCAATGTATTGATAGGCTGCAGCGATCGATGTAGACCTTGCGGAGGCCTCGAGCGTGGCCTTGGCTTCATCACTCAAGGAAGGAGGATTGATGACTTGATTTATAATTACCGGCCCAAGGTTTATCACCGAAAGGTCTCGCAGTCGTGAGATCGTCTCTATCGTCTCTAGAACCGGCGTCTCTTCGGCAAGGCTTACCATTATGAGTCGAGATCGACTTGGATCTTTAAGAAGTTCCTCTACCTCCTGGGATTGTGTCTTGAGTAATCCTACATTTGCGATATCACTGAGCCCCTTTGGGCTAGATAAAAAGGTCAAGAGGTGACCTGATGCTGGTGCATCTAGGACAATCGTGTCATATTCGCCCGAGCGTTCCATCTGTTTTAGCTTGGCCAGAATTAGTAGCTCTCTGATTCCAGGAACGGCTGTGGCTATTACTGATACAACTCCGCTTGAAATCAGCCTTCGTCCCATAGAGGCCATTCCATGGTCCTCTAGATACTCAATAAGTATCTCTTCAGGCCTTAGCTTTAGGATATCAAGGCGTAGATCATCGTTGAATGGCTCTGATTTTGATTGAAGAGCAACACTTAGCTCGGCTGTAATTGGGCTTTCGCCCAGACATACAAGAACTGTTTTTCGTTTGGCGAAAGCTGCGGCACTGGCGATCGTGGCAGCAAGTGTTGATTTGCCCACGCCGCCTTTACCCGCGACAATTAAGACCTTGGTCTTTTGGATCGTCTCGATCACTCTACTTCTCCATAATGGCCAAAGGGCGCGCCAGGGACCCCCACAATGCCGCTTTTAGGGCTATACCCAAATCTTGATAATTACTTAAGTAGCTTTTCTACGGTGGCAACTGGCGCCATCGAACAAATAGAACCCGGTTGGTTTTTATCAATCTTACAGATGCTTGCAATTATAAGGTTGGCCGATGGCAGAATGGCCTGATTGGTTACCGTTCCTGTAATGGTAAGGCTGCCAGCTATTGAGGCTCTCGAAAGACCGGCAAGAATTGCAGGCGAGTAGGCTGGTCCGCCCTCGATCAGCTGATTGCCATAGTCGATAAATGGGATACCAGTCGCAGTCGCAGTGTAAGGAGGTTTGTCGTATGTATTGAAGATATTATTTTGCGCTGTTGTTGGAGTTTGAAGTGTGGTGTAGCTTCCGTTGGATGGAATATTAGTTTGCATCTCGACGCTCTGGAAGTTGATATAGGGGCTTGAGTACGACGATCCATAGAAGCTGAAGGTTTGAGTGTTGGGATAGACGTCAGTGCTTGACGAGGACGTCGTATGCAGATTCTTGAAGGTTCCAAATTTTGATAGAGCAATTATGAGGGGCCAGCGTTGCGCTGCACAATAGGGGCAGTAGTCGGCGCCCATGTAAAGCACTACTGGTTTTGAATTACTGGTGAGTAGCGCGGTGTTCTTTACAGCATATGGAAGTGGAATTGAACTAGTGGGCACGGTTGCTGCTGCAAGTGCAGAGTTCGGCACCTTCGTTACAGCTGAAACAACTGCAGCTGGCGCAAGCGAGTTTGTCGCGGTCGCCGATGATGAACTTTTGTTTAGCTTGATTAAAATAAAGGTCGCAATGACTGCAACGATTACAACTAGGGCGGTAGCCGAATAGACCATACCCTTTTGTGATCCACTATTTTTCGCGGCGGTCACTTGACGTGAGGACTTCGTTGACTTTTTAGCTTTTTGTGCCATAAATTTTTTCAAGCTCCTTGTAGTAGCACGATAGCGCCGTCAATAACTCGCCCAGTGGCTTTGACTCTTGCCATTTAACCTAGTACCCTTTGGGTTTTTAAGAGATAATTCGAGGCATTTATCCACTTCAAATTGGTTGTCAATCAGAAAATCAAATGAAGTATTAGCGTTTTTTCAGCGCTGTTGGGCCGACGCTGCTCTATTGGAATTGGCGATTCGATCTAAAACTTCACCTGGGGGATTTCCTTTGATTTTTAGTGCATGGCAGTTGATGAGTGCCGGGTCGCTTCAGGACCGCTTCTGTTTAGGGCGCACCCTATCTCGCTGGCTATTAGGTTCACATTGTTTGAAATGTGAAGCTCAGGGTTACTTAAAATTTTAAAACCATTAAAAAACATCGTTATCAAGGTTGTAGCATGTGTCGATATCGGTTTTGAGAGACCCAGATTCTCATGGCCGATTTTTGCTTTAGGGTCTGGTTGTGGTTCGCTATCCATAGCAAGGGAGGTGAGTAGAGGTGGTGTTGGATTTGACGCGACAGAGTGTTAAGTCACAATCGATATTTCTGGATGGTTCCAAAGTTTCATTCTTGGACGTAGGAACAGGAGGAAATGTCTTAATGGTTCCAGGATGGTCTCTCTCTCCCCGGATCTATTGCGATAGCGTCTTAGAACTTGCTCGCCAAGGGTATCGGGTGGTTGTACCTGAGATCTACGGCGGCAGTTCAAAGATAAACCTCGACAACGGTCTTAGCTCCTTGAGTAATTTTGTTGCAAGGTTTGGCGAATTTGTTTTTGGCGGAGAGACCTTTAGTTTGATTGGTCACTCACTTGGTGGCGGCATCTCTACTTCTTTGGCCGCTAACCACCCTTTGCTTGTATCGAGACTGGTATTAATAAGTTCAGTTGGTCATCCCGACTGGATAGATCGCAAGGGTTTGAGCTCAACTCTTGGCAACCGTTCAATTAACGATTGGGCCGGAGCTTTTTTGGTAGATTTACGACGAACCAAGGAGCGTTCCTACCTGCCTCAGGTCATCGTAGAGGCGGTTGGTGAATTTGCTAAGAATCCCGCAAGAGTCGTAAAGTGTGCACTGATTGCAAAGGCAGTTGACCTAAGGGCTGAGATGGCCCAAATAAAGAGTCGCCAACTCCCTGTCCTTTGCATTTGGACCAAAGACGATGTTGTTATTCCACGTGAGAGTTTTTTGGGCTTGGTCGACGCTATTGGGGCCAGTTCTGTCGAACTTGATGGAACACATAGCTGGGCTTTCGAGGCGCCCATGCAATTTTCGGGGCTGATTAGTGGCTTTTTAGCGGATTAGAAGATAACTCTCAGCCTAACGGACCCATAGTTCAACCGCCCCTTAACTCGTTGCGAGAACTGTTCAATATTGCAATTTGACCTTTTGAGCTCCCTACTGTGATTTGAATGTTATGGGGATCGATATCAGTGTTGAAAAATGCCGAACATAAGTCCAAGACTTTCGCTTTGTTTGATCGGTTCTAAGGGTGAGTAACTTAGATCGAGTCGCTCTTACTGGGGAATATGACTACTTGGAGGAGCTCATTAGCTGTAATTTGAGCTATTTTTACAATTTTGAAGATGAATTACTATTTCCAACTATCAATTTGAAAGAATCTGAGGTGATATACGGACTAGGTTTATGGGTTATGGAGCCTCGTGATGCAGCAACTGTAATGCTAGTTAGGAATAGTGACAACTCTTCGGAAGGTCCAATTGAGGTCTTTATGCTCCGGCGTAATCTCAATCTTGACTTTGTCGGAGGTGCCTATGTCTTTCCTGGGGGAGCAGTGGATGAACTTGATCAAGCCATCGCCGACGATCAGGAATTGGCTGGACGCCCCGACCATAAGTCTGGCTCACTTCTGGGAACCAATGATGGAGGGGTCAAGTTTTGGGTCGCAGCAATAAGGGAGTGTTTCGAAGAAGCAGGAGTGCTGCTGGCGCGAAGAAGCGCTTCCGAGGGGGTGCTTTCACTCGTAGATGCAGGTGATCGCGCACTTTTTGATGGCTATCGTCAAGCGTTGAATCGAAAGGAGGCAACCTTTGAATCGATACTTCGCGCAGAGGGTTTGACTTTACTATCGGATTCAATCTTTTACTTTAGCCATTGGATAACTCCCGAAGGAGCTCCAAGGCGCTACGATACGCGTTTCTTTGTCGCTGTTGCCCCTCCAGATCAAGTTGCTTTGCACGACAATGGCGAGACCGTCGCTAATTGTTGGATCTCGCCAAATGACGCCTTAAATCGCCATCGCAATTCGGAGTTCGATTTGATCCTTCCAACGATCAAAAATTTGGAGGCTTTGGCAAGGTTCTCAAATGTGGCGGAGGTGATCAGTGCGGCCAGCGCCTTTGAAACCATCCCGACCGTTCTTCCTCGAATGGTGCCAGATGGTAACGGAGTTCGGATACTCCTCCCAGGAGATCAGGGATACGAAGAGGCACTTTCGGCGGAGTTCTCTCCGACTATGCCATTGCCTGGGCGCCCTGGCGGTCCTGCAATTTAGAGCAAACAACAGCTTTTAGCGCGAAGTCCGAGACGAAGCTCCGAAGCTTCTTCTTCTATTGAGCTTTTGGTTTGCCTATATGGATTTTAGGATGATCGGTGGCACTGGCCAAGGCAAACTAGCGATCTCATCTAGGGAATTTACTCTTTTTTGTCGAGCTCTATCTTTTTTAGGAGTTGCTCAATTCTCGAAGTACAGCCGGACATCTCTTGAATTGGTGCAATTTCTGTCGTTAACTGTTTTGCGAACTTCCTCATCACTTCTACGGAATGGTCGGGGTCGTTCGAGGTCCACTTTGCTCGCATGTCATTTAAGTTCAGATCTGAATTTGCTTTGGAGATTGGAATTCTTGCCAATACCTCAATGTCCTTGGTAGCCATACTTGAGTCAAGGCCGCTCTTGCCAAATATTTCGTAACGTTGACCGTGGTCGCAAAGAAAATAGGCCATATTTTCTATGAAGCCGAGCACTGAGAGATTCCCCCGTTGAGCCATATCTAGCATGCGTATTGCAACTTCGTTGGCTGCGTCACTTGGGGTTGTGACGATTATGACCTGAGCTTGTGGCAGCATCCTTGAAAGGCCCATCTGAATATCTCCGGTACCTGGAGGCATGTCTATAAGCAAATAATCGATGTCACTCCAATCGACATCCTCTATGAAATGTTGGAAAGCGCGATTTAGAACCAATCCCCTCCACATTATCGCCGAAGTGGGGTCTTGAGAGAGAAATCCCATGGAGACCACCGAGATACTTCCATCGCCGAACTGTATCTTTAGAGGATCAATCTTCCATTGGTCTGTCGTCCCCGACGCCGAGACTTTAGCTTGCATTCCGAGTATCTTCGGTATCGAAAACCCCCATATGTCGGCGTCAAGAATCCCGATGCGATATCCAAGTTCTGCAAGACCGAGAGCCATTGCACTTGTGGTGGTGGATTTGCCTACGCCCCCTTTGCCTGAAGCTATTGCGATTATTCTCGCATTGGAGGGAATTGAGTTATTGGGCGCATTTTTGCTTGCAGCCGAGCGAGCAAGTTGCATTGCCTTTGCCTTGTCGGCTTGAGACATAGCTATTACGTTGAACGATACCTTGGCGTTGGGAAGCAGTGTTGAGATCTTTGATGATATCTCTTTTTGAATCTGGCTTCTCAGTGGGCATGCGATCGTCGTCAGGGCAAGGTCGATCTTCACTTCTCCCTCTATGAGATCTATCCCTCCGATCATCCCGAGCTCAACGATTGAGACCTTTAATTCTGGGTCAATAATTGGACTAAGTGTCGCTCTTATTTGTGATGCAATCGTTTTGAATTCAAGGTTTTCTATCATTGCGCTGTTTGTGATCTCAATCGAATCTTCACGAGATGACATAATGAAAGTTCCTTCCAATTTAAGTTTGGTTCGCACCCTTGCATCAAAGCCGCTATAAATGTCTTCTACCAGCAATAGGTTCGTCTTATTTTAAGATCTTGGACTCTTTGGTCTTCTATGGATTCGCTGATTTACTCTGGACTTCTCTGGGTAGGTTGGTTCGGGCCGACCATTATCTTTTACTCAGAGCCTACCTATAGTGAAAAAGTATTGTCCTATTTCTCCTATCTGTGTAGAATAAATTATGAAATACAAATGAATTGGAATTTTTTTGGTAGTTCGCTGGTAGATACTGTTCTAAACAGGATCGAATCTTTGAAAGGACTGGTCATATGGCTTCAGCAAGCAGCATAAAGATTGGTAAGAGACCTTCGTCAATTTTGGTTACGCCAGACGCAGTGTCTAAAGTTGCCGAATTACTCGCAGAGGAAGATGGCGCAGAGGCGCTATTTCTGAGAATTGCAGTAAAGCCAGGCGGGTGTTCAGGTTTTTCATACGATATGTTTTTTGATTCTGAACTCGCTGATGACGATAACGTCAGCGAGTTTGATAATGTCAAGGTCGTAGTGGACTCTTCGTCTCTTTCGTTGATAAAGGGCGCAACGTTGGAGTATCGTGACGGTCTGCAAGGCGCGGGTTTTCACATTTCCAATCCGAATGCATCTAGAACTTGTGGATGTGGATCCTCGTTTTCCTAGTCAGCAAGGTCCTTTGGCTAATCTAGCTTCTCGTGTTTACGGTGAAACCTAGACGTTTTGTCTCTCGGGATTTATCTGGGAATATTTATCTGCGAATTAGAGCCGATCAGTGTGGCTGAAGTGTTCAGCTTAGCACTGTTTTGGCTCTATGGCTTTTTAGACTTAGAAGTGTTGATAGCCCTCACCTGGGATTGTGACAATGTGGAGCCAGGTGGCTCATTCGATAGGTCATATACCTGTTGAATATTGTCATTTTTGTGATCTTTTATTGGTGTTGTTGAAATTATCCGCCAGGGCGCCGATCTTTTTGCCTCATTACCAAAGAAGATCGCACTTAATCTAGCCGATCTCTTTTCCCAAATCTTTAGACCGAGCACACGATCGAACTAGTCTCAACCTAGAAGATTGAGATAACCGCATCTTTTGTCGAAGCAAGGCGTCCATGCGGACGCGGATTTGGGCGAGTCGTTTCAATGCTTCTAGGTAATTCTAAAGACTGTTGATAAGGTCGGATGTTTTGATCCGAGGGGCCTTAACAAAGGTTACTTTTGATGACGGCCAAAGCGATAGCCTACGCTTCGAACCGTTTCAATCATTGATTCGTGTTGCTCACCGAGTTTTGCTCGAAGGCGACGGATATGCACGTCGACTGTTCTTGCACCACCGTAATATTCATACCCCCACACCCTAGAGAGAAGGGTTTCTCTATCAAAAACTCGGCCAGGATGCGACGCCAAAAAGGTTAGAAGTTGATACTCCATATAAGTTAGATCTAACAATTTTCCGCTCACAGAGGCTTGATAGGTCTCCAAGTTGACTTTTAGAGGACCGTATTCAATTAGTTCTTGAGTCAAACCTCGGCCAGTTCTAAAGAAGAGTCTCTGGAGGCGAACTTGGAATTCTCTAGGATCAAGAGGTAACGTTACAAAATCGTCGAATAGATCTTCGCGCAGCTCAAGCTTGTCGAGGTTGGTCCTATCCACGATCAGCAGCAGCGGAGAAATCTGACGTTCTTTGGTTCGAAGGTGACGGCAGATGAAGAAGGCATCGTCGAGATTTTGATCCGCACATATGATTGCTCCAGACCATCCTTCTTCGGGCTCCAGTTGGGTAATTCGCGATATGAGGCCGACCGGTATAAATGGGTAGCCGCCCTCTTCTAGCGTTTTTACCACGTGAAAGGGTGCTGATTCGGGGTAAATAAGTAGTGGTTCCATCTACAACTGCTCTAAGTATCGGTCTAGTTCGAACTGAGATACGTGTGTCTTATAGTTAGACCATTCGTCTTTTTTGTTTCTAACGTACCATTCAAAGACGTGTTCGCCAAGGACTTCTCGCGCAAGGGATGATCGCTCCATCTCTCTTACAGCTTCGTCAAGGTTCCCAGGAAGAGATTCAATTCCAAGAGCATCCACTTCTTCGGTAGAGAGCTTGTAGAGATTGTCTTGGATTTGTGGGGCCAGTTCGTATTCTCCTTCAATGCCAGCCAAGCCAGCTCCTAGTATCGCCGCGAATGCTAGATAAGGATTTACGGCTGGGTCCAATGCCCGATATTCAATCCTTGTGGATTGTGAGTTGGTCGTCTTTGGTGTCGGAACTCTTACTAGAGCCGATCGATTATTGCGTGCCCAGGAGATGTAAACGGGTGCTTCGTATCCCACGACGAGACGCTTGTAGGAGTTGACCCATTGGTTTGTAATCGCGGTAATTTCAGGTGCGTGATGAAGGAGCCCGGCGATAAAGTGTTTTGCGACCTTTGATAAGCCAGTCTCGTCACGATCGTCGTAGAATGCATTTTTGTTATCCTTGAAGAGCGAAAAATGTGTATGCATTCCTGAACCTTGAACTCCAACGATCGGTTTTGGCATGAAGCTCGCCAAAACGCCGCTCGCCGCAGCAATCTCCTTGATGATAAGGCGGGAAGTCATAATGTTGTCTGCCATTGTGAGGGCATCTGTATAACGTAGGTCGATTTCGTGCTGACTTGGTGCGTCTTCATGTTGCGAATATTCGACTGGTATTCCCATATCTTCTAAGGCGAGGACGGTTCTTTTTCGAAGTTGCGAGGGAAGGTTCGAGACTGTAAGTTCAAAGTATGATCCCGAGTCCAAGGGCTTGGGGCCGTTGGATACGTCTTTGTCGAAATAGAAGAATTCGAGTTCGGGGGCTGCGAAGAATGAGTAACCTAAGCTGTGTGCATGATCCAAGGCCCTTCGGAGGGTATTTCTAGGACATCCTTCGAATGGGCTGCCATCGAGATTATAAATATCGCAGAAGACCTGTGCGACGGTTTGGTCCGATGGCAAAAGGCTAAAGGTAGTGGGGTCAGGTAAGGCGATCACGTCGCTCTCTTGAATTCGAGAGAATCCGTCGATAGCCGAACCGTCGAAGGTCATCCCTTCTTCGAGCGCGCTGGAGAGTTCTGCGGGAGTGATTTGAAAGCTTTTTGGAGTTCCCAGGATGTCGGAAAACCAAAGTTGGATGAAACCAACTTTCCTCTCTTCAACAGTCTTTAGGACGTACTCGATCTTTGATTGTTTGTCCGATTTAGTTGCCACATAGTTATTACTAGTAGATGGATTGCAACTTCCCGCTATTTGACCCCTTTATGGGTCTCTCAGTTAATATAGTATTTACAATTGGCCACTTTTTTTATAAATATGACTCAGTTTTGTTGCTTGACTATAACGGTTGCGGATTGGTTTTTGGTTGTGGGGCGCGCTCACCTGAGCATTGGCCCTAAGCCGCTAAATGTCGGCCAACCGATGCGACAAGTTTGTTGTCATAATTGAGGAGGCTGTTGGTAAACCCAAGGCCAGGCCTTCAACGTTGTAGATCCATGTCAGACTGGTTGTGGTAGGTGATAGCGGGTCTTTTCGCTTCTAGTACAGGATCCCCCCCCCATGTGTTACTTGCCTCCGCCCCGATGATCGGGGTACCGTTGGCACTTGCTACCTGGAGAGCCGAGGAGCCCATTGTCTCATGCGTTTCCATTTCGGCCTCCGAGGCCAACTATGCATATTAAGCAGCCGATCTGCGGGAGTTTTGGATGGGCTATTTCGTTGGCGGGGCGACCGATGGGAGCGGTAGATGTTGGGCCGATGATGGCAAGCTGGTTCAACTTCGCTCCTGTGTTCTCATCCGCCAATGGACTTTGCCAACGACACTAAATTGGCCCACCACCAAAGATCATTTGCAAAGTCGAATCGGGATGCTGAGGAGGTCGAATGTGAGAACTGGCATCAAGGCGTAAAGAGTGCGATGAAATTGACCGGCCCAACAGATAATACTTTGGAGCGATAAATCTAATTTTATGAAGGGGTTTTAAATATGCACTGGTAGGTAACTCATGAACATAGTTGATCCAAATGCGTAAGGTCTTAGTTGTCGATAAATTGCTCGAGAAATTGAGACGTTCAAGAAACACCACAGCTTAATTTCAAAGATATGAATGAAACACCAAGCCAAGCAAGACAGGGCTATAACGAATATCAAAGCTTGCTCCCTCCAAAGATGAAGGAAATCGGCTTGTATCGAAGAGACTTCTTGGCGTTCCGGTAGTTATGTTTAGAATTGCTCCACTTGGTTACGCAAGTAAAAGAGCATTTTGATAACCTAGCTCAGAGGTGTCAGACCGTCTGCCAAACAAACGGATCGCTATCTTGAAATTGCGGTGACTGTCGTAGCCAAACCCCAGGGTGGAATTTTGGCTAGAGAATATAGATTCATTCACCGAGTTGATTTTTTCCTCCAGGAGTCCCCAGGGAACGTTGCGGTTGCCTGTCAAGAATTTGAGTAAGACTAATGCTTGGGTGCATCCGGTTGGCAAAAAACTGTCACTCCTGGTATCTATTTGGTCAGGATTGTCAGATAATGAGTAATTCTAGCTTTGGCGTAACAAGTTGTTTCAGGGAGATCCTCGCTCTTTCGTTTGAGACAGTGGATGTTGAAATTAATTTTGCGTCGTCTAATTTACCCCAATGCAACACCGTTTAGAAAGTAACACTTTGATATTGGTGTGTTCCTTTCCGAACGTCGGCGAATTGGAAGTTAGTTCAAGTGGCCTATTTGACCGCCATGTAAGTTTGACGACGTGAGCAAGTACCCAAGTTTCAATAGCTGAGAATCTTAGCGATAATAGAAATCTGCGCGATAGAAGTCTTACCGCCACCCATTCATTGCTCGACGATGCCTCCGTGTCACTGAAAGAGTTTTCGCCGCTGAGTTGTTGGATCGGTCACATCTCTTCCATCCAGCCGTGCCTATCTTCACTGATCCCGTGCTGGATATCGAGAAGTGACTTCCGTAGACGCATCGTAATGGGTCCAGCACCTCCATCACCTACAAGCCATGAGGACTTTGAAGACCTAACTTCGCCAATTGGAGCGATCACGGCCGCAGTTCCACAAGCAAATGCCTCGGTAATAGTCCCGCTAGCACATCTATCCCGCCATTCGTCTACTGAGAGGTCTATCTCGGCTGCTTGAAAGCCTGCGTCTGCGGCCAACTGAAGGATCGACAGCCTAGTAATTCCAGCGAGAAGTGTTCCCGTTAATCTCGGGGTCACTATACGTGTTTGGTCGCCAGATTGCTCCACGAAGAAGAGGTTCATGCCGCCCATCTCTTCGACCTGTGTTCTGGCGATTGCGTCGAGCCACACGACCTGATCGCATCCTGCATCAAAAGCTTCGGCCTGAGCGAGTAGGCTCGCGGCGTAGTTTCCGGCGCATTTTGCCTCGCCGGTCCCTCCTGGGGCTGCTCTCACATATTCATGAGTAATCCAGACGCGTAGCGGGGTCGGGTCCGCGGAGAAGAATGGATCAGCAGGACTTGCGATCAAGATGTATTCATATTGATCCGACGGTCGCACTCCCAACATCGGCTCTGATGCGAACATGAGCGGACGAAGGTAAAGGCTCTGTCCGAGGTTTTTGGGCACCCAATCGCGATCCACATGCAAAAGAGCGCGGATCGAGCGTATAAACAAGTCATTCGGAAGTTGTGGCATTGATAGTCGTGTTGCTGAACGGTTAAAGCGGTTGGCATTCTCCATAGGTCTAAAGACGGCTATCGTGCCATTTGGCTGGCGATAGGCTTTCAACCCCTCGAAAATTGCTTGACCGTAATGTAGCACCATCGCTGTTGGGTCTAATACTATCGGACGATAAGGATGAAGTGATCCGGCGTCCCAGCCTCGCTGACGATCATATGAAATTGAAACCATGTGATCGGTGTGTATCCGCCCGAACCCCGGGCGAATTAAGTGGGAATTGCGCTCTTGCTCGCTGGCTCGCACTCCCAATTCGAACGAAAAGCCATGGACCAGATCGCTGGAATCTTGAGATGTTTTGGTCATGCCATCACGGAGCTTTGTGGCGATTTACGGTTGTGGTACATGAAAGATAGTCCTTTGTGCTGGGATCTCTCGATCGATTGGGTCGTTTCTATTTCTTAATATGCACAGTCGGGTCGCTCAAGTTGGTGAACCGCCGATAGCATTGAAGTCAGGCCAAAATCCTAAGATATCATCATATACAATTCCAGCCAGCCAAGTTGGCTTGAGGCCAAACAGTTGCAAACTAGATTTACCAAATGCAACTCCATGGAGGAATTCTGGCCATCGACCGCGCCATGGCGAATGCTAGTGGCCAATCGAACAACTTTTAACGATTTTAGGCTGGAAGCTTTCTATTGCGAAATGGATCGAAAACCATCGTCGATTTGTGATAGCGGACCTAATTACGGATTATAAATCAGAGGAGTTTCAACTGCGTGTCTTTTTTCCAACTCTAACGACGTTCCCTGAGCTCCGCGAGCCACTACGAACACCGTACCAAATCCGAGGGTAGGATTAAGAACCAGCAATAAGGTGGTCATTCAGTCGCCTTATGAGCGACGAAGCCTTCAGTCAGGGGTCCGCCAGCTAAGTGTAGAATATCGCCCACTACCTCGATCATCGGTTCCTTCCTGTCATCGACTAGCAGTGACGCGAATGCGTCAGCAAGGCGGTTTGCGAAGCCATCCGGTGCATCCATGAGGTGGCGTGCCATCCACTTGCTTACACCCAGCCACCGACATTCACTCAGTAAAGCGAGTCCCCGGCTTCTCTCAATAATTGACTCGCTATAAAGACAGTCTCAACATGGTCTGAAGTACCACGAAGATTCTCGAGCAGGTCGGTCAGCCGATACCGACGTCGAGCTCGATCCTCATTCGTCAAAGCGGCGGGGCCAGCATCGATAATTGCCCGGGCCTCTTCTTGTATTTCAGTCACTTCATAACCATTGCTTCGTGGCACATAGCCGTTCGCACTCATGTTGGCCAGCGTGCAGGTTCGCGATTGTGCATCCAGGCCATAGAAGCGCGTCAACGAGTCTCGTGAATGGACGAATAATTCAGTGATCCAACCGTGAGATCGAATCTTTTCCCGGTACGGAGCTGGAGGGCCGTCCAGAACCACAACGATGTCGAGGTCGGAAGTTGGGGTTCGGTGAGAGGTCAGCACGCTCTTCGACAAGAACGCCCCCCGACACTCTGGAAAGCGCTCATTGACGATTTGAGTAGCTGCAACGATCGGGTCGGCGGTTTCCATCTCTCAACAATACTTTAAAGGAGTTGTAACACAACAAATTAGTAAAAACTCATCAACTTTCGTAAGTTTCGACTCCACCGAGACCGCAATGGAGCTAATTCTTGGTAGGGCAGATGCTCGATTGAGGTGATACGGTGGATATCTCGGATGTTATGGTAGGTTTCTCTTAGCAAGAAGCATGCGAAGATCATTTGATCAAATTGCGATCAAAAGAGGGCATTAGATGCCCAAAGTGTGACTTCGATCAGTTGCCTTAATTAGACCAAGCCATTACAGGAAATACAGCATCTTGAGCTCTACTTTTTCAATGTAAATCGTGCCACTGTCAAACTTCAGTTACATCGAGGTCTATCTTTTATCGAAGTCGCATCTCTTTATCCCAGTGGTTCTTCGCTGCCTATTGTCCAACGACAAGCGTGGTCTTTCGGCCACCACCCTAGCTAAATTCGTCCGAGTCTCATATCCGACTGGCCGGTTAATGCTAATAAAGCAACGAAAGGCAATGGGCTAGGAGTAATGGGCTAGGAGTAATGGCTTATACAGACTTGGAGCAAACGTCTAGTTAGGTGAGTTCTTACTTCGTGGTGAGAGCCACAGCAAAGGCAGAAGAGGAAAAGTAACGACCCGCACCAATGTGTCCTAATGGAATGTCGATTAGCAATGGAGCAGAGGTCTAATTGTTTTTATAAAGGTTATCAAAGACACCACCGCCAAATCGCCCAAAGATGTTTATGCAAAGCCCCTAGATTTTGAGACGAAGCTGATATGCAATGGTAACCCCAGTTGTGAAGCATGTACTCAAAGAACTTGGGATAGCACATTCAGTTACTTATCAAAATACGATTCGTAACATGCAACATTTAATTGGATCAAGATCCTCAATTGGAAACTGTAAGAAATTAATCGACAGAACCTACCACGGACGCTGGGAACGTAAGCAACTTGTGCGTCGAGGAATTTCTATAACGATTCTACTGAAGGCAGGTTGAAAAATCCTTGGTCGAGCGACTTCTCTATAGATGCGTCTTTGATTCTCCCCATCCGCTACTCTGAGAGTCTGACTCCGAAATAGCTGTTGCTTGTGAAACTTGATAAGTGTTAAGTGAAAGCCACCGACCTATAGTGTTTGGTTAATTTTGGGTGCATTGAGCTTATAGGGTTTAAGGCTGGGTGGTCATAAGGCAAGTTCGTAAATGTACTCTTGACCATCGACCTCGTCGTCTCGAACTCCCGTGATTACAAAACCCAACCTCTTTAAAACTCCAATTGAAGCAGAGTTGCCCGGCGAGACTGAAGCGAAGACGACGGCCGACCCTTGCAGCCGCGCCCAATCTGCTAATCCCCGAGCTGCCTCTACCGCGTATCCCTGTCTGCGATATCCAGACAGGATAGTGTAACCAATCTCAGTTTTACCAATGATCTCGGGAGGGCCATGAAAACCACAATGCCCGATGACTTCGCCATCTTCTTTGCGAACAATAATTCGAACACCCCATTCCTGGCTGGATGGTCGTGACTTCATCTGCTCGAGCTGTATATATAAGAAAGTCTCATCAGCTGATTCAAGGAACTCTTTGCAAAAAACAGTCCCTTGGATGCTTTGGGCACTCGCAATATCATGAGCGAGTAAGGATTCGATCGTTTCGGGATAGAGCGCCTCGAGGCGGAGCCTTGAAGTGATAATTGGTGCTGCTACCATATCAGAAAATCATATCATATAACGCGCCTTCATTTAGGATGATCTTGGCTAGACGGCTCTATTTGCCCAACCAGGTCTTTTAGATGCGAAAGTTTGCTCCTGAATCAATTTGGACAAAGATTCGAAGTCGATCAACCCCTTGTCTGATATCGCCTAACTTCTAGTTGATAGAACCTTATAATTTTGACTTTAGGTTTGCACGTTTAGCGAATTGATTCTATTTCGAGATAATTATCACAATTAGGGCCTAAACGACAGGTTGATCGATTTGAAATTAGCCCTAAGAGCTTTTGGATAAATTGCTGACAAATCAGTCGTTTGATGTTTTTTGGTAAGCGGTCTATAAATGTCGTTGCCGATAATTGTTTGTTGTCTTGGAAATAATTATTTCTGTTGGCTGCGCTGCCATAGGTGCGATATGTCTAGATAGTAAAGGGAACAATACCGTTTTGAATATCGACGGAGTTTGTTTTCAATGATAGCTAGTTCGAATATCTTTTCTAGTTGTTAGGACGAACCCATCACTTGCCCTCAAGTACCGATAGCAAAGATTGACGTAGGCGCACATGCCATGATCTCTTGCTCGCAAGTTTGCCTAGGAATCAATTCTAGGATCCAACGACTTAGCTGGGGTTGCCCAGAGAATCGCAATAGCTAGATTCTCAATGTCATCTCTTTTCCAGAGTTATTTTGTCGCACGTAACTTCATCTGCTAACTCATTGCAAGGAGTACGACTTTTGGGTAGTAGCATTCCATCTGAGGTTCGAAGTATGTCAGATATTGAACTCGCCTCGATTCGGATCGGTATTTGTCAAATCAATCCGAAGGTGGGCGATTTAGAAGGTAATGCCAACTTGATAGTCGAAACGGCTAGGAAGGCACATTCGCTAGGTAGTCAAATTAGCGTCTTTCCGGAGTTGGCACTTTGTGGCTATCCGCCAGAAGATTTGCTTTTGAAGCCTTCATTCATAAGGGCGACCCGTGAGCATTTGAATGAGATTGCTAAAAGTGTCCCCGAATCTGTTCTGCTTATCGGTCATCCAGAAGAAGATGGGCGTCTCTATAATTCAGCCTCGTTTACCTTTGGCGGTGAGGTCTTTGAGAGTTACAGGAAGCGATTACTCCCAAATTACGCGGTCTTTGACGAGCAAAGATATTTTGTGGCAGCTAACTCACCTGTCAAGCTCTTTGAGATCTGTGGTGTCAAGGTGGGTGTCTCGATCTGTGAAGACATCTGGAGCCCGATAGGGCCAGCGCTAGATGAGGTTAGAGGTGGAGCAGAACTCATTTTAAATTTGAATGCATCTCCATTTTCTATCGGTCGACGCTGGCAGCGCGCAATGATGCTATCGGTTCGCTCGAGCGATCTGTCAACTCCGATAGTTTACGTGAATCTAGTTGGGGGCCAAGATGAACTCGTCTTTGATGGGGGATCTATGGCATTTGATCAAAGCGGATCCTTGATAGTGAGTGTCGAAGCCTTTGTCGAAAAGGTGGAAGTTGTCTCGATAGACCTAGTAGGTCGAGGTCGGAAGTTTCAACTAGATCCTAGGGGTCTAATGAGCGACCTTGATCCGGAAATCATCAAAGTGGTAGATAATCAGCCTTCGTTAGAGGTGCCATCCATTTACCCAAGTGACCAGAGTTCTTCCAATAATAACGCTGCATTATGGACACATCCAGCGCCTCGTTTTGACTTGAATTGGGTTGATTCTCTGGATAATTATGATCTCGGCGAGACGCTTTCGGCATTGATTTTGGGCCTTAGGGATTACGTAAATAAGAATGGATTTCGCTCGGTAGTCATGGGGCTATCGGGAGGTATAGATTCGTCATTGTGTGCAGCAATCTGTACCCTAGCGCTAGGAAAAGAGCGGACCTTTGGTATAGCGATGCCTTCGCGTTATAATGCGGGTTCATCTCTTGATGACGCGCAGATTTTGGCGGATAACTTGGGAATCGCGATGAATGTCGTCGCGATATCATCTCTTCATCAAGAGTTTCGAGGTGTATTGAAGGGCCTTTTGGGATCAGATCCCAAAGGTCTGACCGATGAGAATCTCCAAAGTAGAATTCGTGGAGTCCTACTGATGGCATACTCGAATGCAACCGGCGCAATGGTTATAACAACTGGCAATAAGTCTGAAATAGCCACTGGATATTCCACTCTTTATGGAGACAGCGCTGGTGGGTTTGCTTTGATAAAGGATTTGCCAAAGCTACTTGTATTCAGGTTGTGTAGATATATCAACGAGGTGGCATTTGGTCGCGAGGTCATTCCTGAGTCGGTGATCATAAAGCCTCCCAGCGCTGAGTTGCGTCCCGATCAGCTCGATCAAGACTCGCTTCCTCCTTATGAAGTGCTAGATCCAGTTTTAATGGCGTTGGTGGAGCGAGACATGACGACGAGCCAAATGGTCACAAGTGGATTTGATCCCGAATTGGTTTCTGAGATATCGACCTTGATCGATAGGAGCGAGTATAAAAGGCGCCAGGGTGCACCCGGGGTTCGAGTTACCCCGAGAGCGTTTGGCAAAGATCGGCGAATGCCTATAACCAATGGCTTTGACCAGCGACGCTATGGCCTCTGAATTGCTTTTTGACGAATAGAGGCATGCGTGGACTATGTATGAGATATGTGGACTATGTATGAGATATGTGGACTATGGATGAGATATGTGGTGATTGACTGGAATCAATTGGTTAGCATATGGTAAGTCAATCTAATCCGATAGGAATTTCGAGGGCTTTATCTCTTCCACGTCTCTTCCACGTCTCTTCCACGTCTCTTCCACGTCTCTTCCACCCTTCTGCTGGGCTGGGCGAAGCGATGTGGATTTGTTGGATCGTAATGTGATCGTGTGGGCGCTGTATCTACTTTTTTGTCACATTGGTCTTATTTTGAATCAGGATATTATTGTGAATGTTAGCTTTTGAGGTCGGTAGCCCAAGTCGACGCTAACCTATTTTCTAAATGGAGCATGATACTTATGGTTAGATACTGTTTCATTTCGAATTTGTCACGGTGCTTTGGGCTTTAGATTTGTTGAATATGATTTCAAGCCATGCTAAACCGTTATTGGGGGTGACCTAACTTCAAGGGTTCCTCACAAGTTGGGAGTAACTGATGAATCAGTGCCGAACTTGGAAAGGCAAATCGAGATATTTTGAAATGGATGGGGATCTTCAAAACTCAATGATTGCAATCTTAATGAGATAGTCGATATGGCGCACTTTTTACTGGATTAATCCAAGTCCCGATAATTGCACTGATGGATTTTTATCAATAGTAGGTAAAATTCTATCGATCAGTCAAAATGCCGTCGGACTTGAGATTCGGAAATAGTCGGCCAACTAGTTTGGTTTGAATTTTGTGAAGATATTTAATTTTCACACTGCTTTGGAAAAGGTGGGACTTGGTGGCCAAGGACCGGATTGATAAGGACGAAGAAGACCTCGTCAGGATGTATCTGACGGATATAGGTCAATATCCCCTTCTATCAAAAGATGACGAAGTAAGGCTAGCTAAGGATATCGAGCGTGGCGCTAAAGCTCAAAAAGAGCTTTCGTCCAGGTCTAAAGATATGCCTATCGAGCGTCGATCAAGCTTAAAAGTCGATATTACTATGGGTAATTCGGCAAAAAGAGCCTTTGTCCAGTCGAACCTACGGCTGGTGGTATCTATCGCCAAGAAGTATCAGGCCTCTGGACTGCCTCTTTTGGATCTAATTCAAGAGGGTAATTTAGGACTAATGCATGCAGTTGAGAAGTTCGACTGGCGTAAAGGTTTTAAGTTTTCCACCTATGCGACCTGGTGGATACGGCAAGCCATTACCAGAGGGATCGCTAACACTGGCCGGACTATACGACTTCCTGTTCATGCAGGAGATACGCTTTCTCGTGTTCAAAGAGCTTCAGCGCGTCTAGAGCTCAAACTGGGTTACCCACCTTCCTTGGCCCAGCTAGCTAAAGAGGTTGAAATAGATGAAATTAAGCTTTTGGATGCTCTTAAGTTTCGTGCCGAGCCTCTCTCACTCTCAGAGCCACTGAGGGATGATGGTGACGCGGAACTCGGAGACGTCGTGGAAGATCGCGCTGCGGAATCTCCATTTGAAGTCGCAGCGACGACGCTGTTACCAGTCGAGATTGCTCGATTGTTGGCACCTTTGGATGATCGTGAACGAGATATATTGAAGTTACGTTTTGGTCTTGACCGAGGTGAACCCAGGACTCTAGAAGAGGTGGGGGAGCATTTTAATTTGACACGCGAGCGAATTCGACAGATAGAAGCCCGAGCCATGTCAAAGCTTCGCCATCCTTCCTCGGATACAGGTGCGAGAGACTTGTTAACTCTTTAGTTGCTTAGTTACATGAAATTTCTTTGTCGTGGGTCGTTGGATTAAGATGCTGGTTTTCTTTGGCTCAAGTCGCCACTAAAGCCAGCATCTTATTTTTGTGGACCCTGCGAGGACGACTACATTGGCGCTAAAAGTGCAAGTTGTCGTGATTGGGCCAGAAGTCTGCCGCCGGGGTCGTAGATCTCGCCGTCTTCTTCTATGAATCCGCCGTTTGCTAATTGTGATTTGAACTTCACAAAGCAAAAGGCATCTTCATCTAGATCTAACGGATCACAATCGGAGCGAAAGTGAATCGTTAGATCTAGAGTTGGAACGGCGAAGTCCCCATCCAACTTCGTGAAGATGGAAGGCAACCAAGCATCGCTATATGCCGCGAGAAGCAAGGAGTCTGTTTTTCTATTTTCACTTAGGCGAAGCCAACCACTGCTCTTAGCTAGTCTCCCACTGGGAAATGACTCTTTATCAGGAACCACCTTGGAGATATATCGTTCATGCATTTCGACCAGTCGACCTTCATTTACTCTTGAAGGTGCAATTTGATTCGGTCTGGGAGGCTCCCCTAGTTGAACGTCTTGAAAGAAAGGGCCGGGAAGGTTGATGGCGAATGCCCCGAATGCTTTGGCGACTACTCGTTCTCTTTGCCTCATAAGAGCGGTAATAAAGGTAGCTGATCTCCCTGATTTTTCAGTCTCTAGGGTTATTTCATATTCGCCTAATGATGGTGGGGAGAGATAATGGGTGGTGAGTGACCTAATCAAACGTGTGGGATCGTCGATCGTTTTGTTCATCGCAGACATAAGACACGCGGCGATGTATCCGCCGTTGGGGCCTCTTCCAGTTGACCATCCGGTTGCAATTTCTCCGAGAAACTTATTGTTTCCAATCGACGAAGCTTCTATATCTTTGTCAAATTTTGTTAGCACTCGAATCACCTAGCTCATTTAATCCACATTGGCTAGAAAAAGGATAGTAAATGAACTCGACCAAAAACTGCCAAAATACGTGTTGGCTGTGATGAAGGTAAAATTTCTACCTCGGACCCCGAGATTTTCAACGTAGATTTTAGAACTTTGGCCAGGAGTGATCGATTGCAGATAGAAAAGCACTATTCATTCTAACGAGGGGTCGAATTTGCTTATCACTTCGTGTAAAGTTCTACCTCGGAATGTAGGGGCCAAAAGTTTTGCCGCTAGGCGATAGTTTTGGATACAGTTTGATTCTTCAACCTTTGGTAGATGCCAACTTGGTTGATTTCTCTCAGCTTTGGGGGAATTTATAGTTTGCTTGCGTCGTTAGTTGCAATGCGAACTATTCGATTGCCCAATTAAATTGCTGGCATGAGTTGATTTGCATAAAGCACAAAGAATACCTAGATGGGCTATTCAATGTTTTGTGCTCCATAAGTTGGCAACATTTTAAAAGTATTCGTCAGTGAATTACAGATTTTATAGATAGAACGGTTTGGTACGGATGACTCCAACAACTTCTCAGGGTAGCGCTCGCTCAATGCGCCAACGCTTTAAAGGTAGATCGGAAAGTATTTCGACCCATAAGGGTTTGATTTTAACGATCGCCTGTGTGGCTCAGTTCATGGTGGTGCTCGATGTCTCGATTGTGAATGTCGCTCTACCGTCGATTCGTAACTCCTTGGGATTTAGTCAGGTTAACCTGCAGTGGATCCTAAATGCATATACCTTGAGTTTCGCGGGGCTTTTATTGCTCGGTGGCCGCCTGGTAGACATTATCGGTCGACGCAAAGTCTTCTTCAGCGGCATCTTTCTCTTTTCGGTGGCTTCGCTCGTTGGTGCTATCGCTACGTCACAAAGGGAGATCATCATTGCTCGAACGCTTCAAGGCGTCGGAGCAGCGATCCTTTCTCCATCGACATTGACGATTATTACTACAACCTTTGAAGAGGGCCGTGAACGAGCTAAAGCTTTGGGTGCATGGAGTGCCGTAGCGGGCGCAGGTGGTGCTGCAGGTGCGCTCTTTGGCGGTATTTTGACTGATTACTTGAGCTGGAGATGGACCTTTCTCATCAATGTGCCAATCGGCATCTTCGAAGTCGTTCTGGCATGGATGTTTCTCTCTGAATTCAAGAGAAGCCAAGCAACAAAAGGAGCGCGACTTGATGTTGTGGGTTCTGCCTTAATTACATTTGGCCTCACGGCGGTCGTCTATGGCCTAGTACAAGGGGGAAATCTAGGCTGGGCTAACGTTGAAACCCTCGTAGCGTTTGCCATTGGGGCAGCCTCGATGATGTTCTTTGTCTATTATGAAGCCAAAATCGCTGGAAGCCCAATCATTCCGCTCGGTATCTTTAGACATCGGGCTTTGAGTGTAGCCAATATTGCCATGTTCTTGGTAGGCGGCTCAATCTTTGCGAGCTGGTACTTCTTGTCGCTATTTATGCAGGAGATCCTCGGCTATTCCCCATTAAAGGCAGGTCTTGCCTTCGTACCTCAAACCTTGGCCATCATTACCGGTGCACAGATATCGTCTCGATTGATATCTAAGATCGGGTCGCGGCCACTTGTGATTGGTGGTCCGATAATAACTGCTATAGGTCTTTTGATGTTGGGTAACATCTCCCCAACTTCGAGCTATTTAGGATCTCTCTTTCTTCCAAGCATCTTGGTGACACTCGGGATGGGGCTTTGTTTCACTCCATTGGCCTTTTCCGCTACGACGGGAATCGATCGTCACCTCGCAGGATTGGCTTCAGGCGTTTTGAATACTGCTAGGCAGGTTGGAGGTGCGGTCGGGCTTGCGGGGCTCTCTTCGCTGGCTTTAGCGGTCACTAATTCGAATCTGAGCTCGCTAGCCTCAAATGTGCACGTGAGCCATCATGCCGCAGTTTTAATGGCTGCCTCCCATGGGTACGGTGTCGCCATGACAGCGTCAGCGGTAATTGCAGTATTCGCCTCGCTTTCCGCATTGATGCTACCGAAGTCGCCAAAGCGACTTGCTGAGGCGATTGACGAAGAGTTGATTCTTGGCTTTGAGGGCGCCTAGGCTAGATTGACGAGTAGGAATTGTTTTTTCAATAAGAAGTCGGGCGAATCTGGAGCTTGCTTTCGGATGGACGATCGTTTTTCGAACTTTAGTTATCGGGGTTTTGGAGTCGATGAGATAGGCGACCTAAAATAAAGAGAAACTAGGATTGATGAAATATTGTAAAACTATAGATGTATTGAAAGATTGAGGCTGTTTATGAAGAAGCTAATATTTGTAATTTTGCTTGCGGGCCTTGGAGCGCTTGCTGCCAAGAAACTTCGTGCCACTGCGTAGGCTAGATTCGTCTTTTTCGGTGGTGATCGCTTTGTCTCATAGATTCAAGGGACCAACGATATGAAGATATCTATTGGATGAGTTGTCTTGTGTCAAATTGATAGCAGGCGAACGATTCGAATATTTAATGTAAAAAAACTGGTGTCCGGTGGCCTTTTGGCTTGCCGGACACCTTGTTGATTTAGCTCATAACCCTAAAGCTCAATTACGGATCGACTATATCGATAGCTCGACCGCGCCAGAGATCTCTTTTTTTAATCTGCCGCTGACAAAAGAATGGAACGAATCTGAGCAGACAAACGTCGTACTCGATAGAGCAGGTAGAAGCTTGAGGCCGCGACGGATGCGATTCCCAGCGTCAATGCTACAAGTGCGGTTGGCGTAGATGGTCGGACGCGTCCTTCACGAACTCGCACGGGATTGGTGAAACTGAGTATCTTCCAGGATCGATCTTTGGCTATTTTAGCTAAGACTCGATCTGGATTGACTACGACTGGATTTCCTACGGCTTCAAGCATTGGGAGATCAGTGTATGAGTCGGAATAGGCGTACGATTCTTCTAGAGAAAATCCATATTCTTCGGCCAACTTTTGCATAGCTTCGGCCTTGTATGGGCCGTATGCATAGAACTCCATCTCCCCGGTGTATCTTCCGTCGGCGTCAACCTTTGATATTGTCGCGATTACACCGTCGACGGCGAGTCGTTCACCAAGGGGAACTACGATCTCGCTGGGCGATGCCGAAACAATGAATACAAGGTCTCCATTTTTTTTATGTTCTTCTATCAAGTCGAGGGCTTCTTTGAAGATAAGAGGCTCCACTATCTCGGTCATTGTCTCCGAAACGATTGCTGAGACCAATGACTTTTCCCAACCCTTGGTCAGAGAAAGAACTGTTTCTCTGAGCTTTTGAAGTTGTCGCTCGTTTGCCCCGGTGTATTTATACAAGACCTGGGCATAAGCGGAGCGCATAATGGTTCGGCGGGATAGTAACCCCTCTTTGTAGAAGGTCCTTCCAAAGGCGAGCATAGATGCTTTGGCAATTACAGTTTTATCAAGGTCAAAGAAGGCAGCTCTCACAATAACATCCTAGTTGCAACCTCTCTTTGGTGATTGGGTAAATTATTTGGTTGACTTTTATTTGGGCTAACGCCCAGGTCTCCATGAAGTGGGATTGCTAGTGGACGGTTCTATCATTCTTTGGTGACTTACCTTACTCTGAGGTTTGCAGATTAATGATCGCCTTGAGATTAGGAGCCTTTGAGATTTCTCTTGCCTGCTAAGGAATCTGCGACAAGTCGTGTCAGTTCTAGGGCTCCGCGTTTTGATAGCGGCTCATTATTGTTTCCACACTTTGGGCTTACTATGCAAGAGGGACATCCTGTGGTGCAGGGACAGTTGACGAGAGTCTCAAGGGTAGAGGCCATTAAAGTAGCTTGGGCTTCGTAGGTGGCGTAAGAAATTCCAACTCCACCAGCGTAGCCATCGTAAATTGCCACAGCGCCGGAGATTTCGTCCAGATCAAGGCCGTTAGCAGAGCCTGGTGAGGCCACAAAGGAGACGCCTCCGACGTCCCATCGATCGCAGATTGAAACTATAGGAAGTATTCCAATGGCACAATGTTCCATGGCATGAAGGGCGCCTGGAAGGAGTTCGGTCTCAATATCAGAGGTGGCATCATCACTAAAGGAGATAAAGAATGCCTCAGTATCTAACTCTTTTGATGGAAGGCGATTTCGCTGAATGCCCAAGAGTGCTCCGGCCTCAGAGTAGGTCTCATATCCAAGGTGTGTTTCGGTGACGAAGAGGTCGGCTACGCCAATCCAAAGGCCAAGCGATGGAGAGGTAAGTAATCTCATCTTTGAAAATTGGTAGTTGGATTCGATGAGTGCTTTTGTGTAAATTTGATCTTCGGTCTTTTCGACGAAGATAAAGCTATTGTCATCGTCGATCGCTACGATCCTGAATCTTGCTCTGCGATGGCGATAGACCGCTCCAATAAAGGCGCTCGTTGGAATTTGATCTTCGTTTATCTCTTCTAGCACTTCACCAGTAGTGGTGATCATTCGGTATTTCCGACTTATGTAACCCCTGAGACCATAGTTTCTTGTTGGTTGCCTTGAACCTACATATTGATATCCCAACGGCGTCTTTATCAAGGTCGATTGGGCAACTAGTTGCTCGAGTGAATCGGTTACCTCTCTAATTCCATTTTCTCCCCTAAGGTAAGAACTCGCAGTGATCGACCTTTCTGAAGACGCTGCGATGAGCTGGTGGTGGCATACACTTTTATTGAAGGGGTTGATGGCCGCCCCCTCATTTTTACGTGTGATGATTTCGTGGGGATTTCTAGTTATCCAACGGTCTAATTGATCTGCGGAGGCGACCAAAACTATCATCCCGCCCGCCTTTGAAATTCGCTGAAAATCGCGCCGAAAACGAGCAATCGT
This sequence comes from Acidithrix ferrooxidans, assembly GCF_000949295.1. Lineage (GTDB taxonomy): Bacteria > Actinomycetota > Acidimicrobiia > Acidimicrobiales > Acidimicrobiaceae > Acidithrix > Acidithrix ferrooxidans. Next base: position 23,303 of record NZ_JXYS01000003.1, on the reverse strand, counting down.
GCCTGGAAATCCAACTAAAACTACTAGATCAAAGCGGGTCAGATCTCGAGCTAGGGCGGATGTGGCTACTGCGATCTTCACCCTGTCCACAAGGAGTCGCTCTTCTAGCTCGACTCTCAATTCCCCCAAGTATCCTCCTCGATAGAGAACGAGATCTTCTGCTGGAATGTTACTGGATGATTCGATTATGAAGTTGGAGATTAGCTCTGCCTTGAGTCGCGATGAGGTGATCACTGCCGTCTTTAGATTTCCCTGCCATCCGAGTCGAGCAAGTTTAGAGGCGATTGTAAGTGCAGAAGAAGGATCTACCTCGATATTTGGATCGATAAACCCAATTGAAATAGAGCCCGGTCGGTCAGGTGGTAGATAGATTTTGGCGAGTTGGTCGCCTCCACAGTCAAATAATTCACACGCAAATCGATCGGCGTCGCCTAATTCAATTCCGACCCCAACAAGGGAAATATCTCGGCCGAGATCTTTAGCCGCGAGTTCGAAGCGTTTTAGGATGTGAAAAAGGTTTGAACCTAAAAGACCACGAAACTCCACCATATCAAAGATCCATAGTGACGAAATCCGTTGGATAATACGATAGAGGCTGAACTGTTCAGGAAGAAGTTGTCTATGGATTGATTCGGGTGTCGCAATTATTAGATCGGCCCTTAGGCCATTTGTGGCGAGACTCTTTTGGGAATGTTTTTGCGATAGATCCAGAATCTCCAACGAAGCGTTCTTTGCCTTTAGGATCCGAAGCGTGCTTCTTGCACTTGATGCGCCCTCAACAAAGACCAAGATCGATTCGTTGGATCTCTTTGTGATTTGTATCGCATCGAGTAGGAGGTCTAATGCATCGGTAGTCTCAGAGCACTCTATGACGCTGAAGCGACTTTGACTCATTGGACCGATCTGATTGATTGACTCTAGGATCTTTTCGGTTATCTCGGTGGCACCGCCTTGTTCATCGGTGGGAGTGCTCGATTCGATGACTATTTGAGGGCCTTGAGCGATCATCTCTTCAAGTAGTGAATAAGCCTTCTGTTGTGCAGCATCCAGAGATCCTCTAGCCATAATATCCTTAGCCATTTGCAGTTTTGGCTCTTGTGTTCCAAGAATATTTAAAGATTACGCCAAAATTTAAAGGTTCCCCAGAGGTGTTAGTTGGGACTTTTAATATTGCATTTTTGTCAGAAGTCAATTGGGTTATTCCACTTGATCTTTGTGCAAACTATGAATCTTTCAATCGATTCAAATCCCTACTTCGTCAAATTTTCTTGACGAAGTAGGGATGAAGTAGGGATTTAGGGTAAAGGTGGCAGTTTTTTTTTGGAGAGACTGGCATTGGTAAAAAACTCTAGAGCTTTGCAGCTAATTTGTTAATCTCTGCTAGCCCATGGGGGCGGTGCCGATCAAAATTGCCTTCAACTCTGCCTCGGAATCGATTGTCACGAGTGCTACAACTTCGTCGCCACAGCGAAATATCGTCTCTCCTCGAGGTACGATAATGCTGCCGTCGCGAATAATAGCGACGATCGAGGCCTCTTTGGGGAAAGCAAGCGTTGCTAGTTCAAAGTCATTGGCTGGAGAGTTATCCGCTAATGTAACTTCGACGAGGCGAGCACCACTCTTTTCAAAGGAGAGCAACCTTACAAGCGATCCTACTGATACCGCCTCTTCGACCAACGAAGAGAGAAGGTGAGGTGTTGAAACCGAGACGTCCACGCCCCATGTCTTATTGAAGAGCCAGTGGTTCTTTGGATTGTTCACACGCGCGACAACTCTGGGAACCATAAACTCCTGCTTTGCGAGGAGCGAGATGACAAGATTATCTTCGTCATCACCAGTCGCTGCTACTACGACGTCGGTATCTGCCAAGCCGGCGGCTTGAAGCGATGAAACTTCACATGCGTCGGCGACAGAGAATTTACATCCGATGTGATCTTTGAGTTTGGCTACTTCATCACCATTTTGTTCGATGACCATAACGTCGTGGCCAGCTTCAAAGAGATCTTGAGCGATGAACGCACCCACGCTTCCAGCACCTGCGATTACGACTTTCATTGCGTTTTTCCAATCTCGAAAAGCGCCTTGTCGAGGCCTTGAATCGATCCGCGTTCCACCATGAAATGAACTACGTCACCCTCTTGTGCGACCAGCTCATTATTGAAGAGCTTTGCAGAGGTTCCCCGTGTCAATAGAATCGGAAGGGCATTTGGTATTTCGGTTAGGTTTGTAAGACGATGGCCAGTCATGTGAAGCGGAAGGCCCCTCTCCAAAAGGACATATCCACCGTGTGGTTCTATCCAATCCGGCTGTGCATAGTCTTCGAAGAGGCGACGCATAGCTTGTTCTGTCGTCCAAGTAACCGTAGCTACCGTAGCGATCCCAAGTCGCTGATAGATCTCGGCTCTTTTGGGGTCGTAGATTCGGGCAACTACCTTTGGGACTTCAAAGGTCTCTTTTGCAATTCTTGCAGTCAATATATTTGAGTTGTCTCCACTTGTGACTGCTGCTAGTGCGTCGGCGCGATCTATCTCTGCTGCCTCGAGGCGCTCTCGGTCGAAACCGAGCCCCGTTATGGTCTTTCCGTTAAATGTCGGACTTAGCCGACGAAAGGCTGATGAGTTCTTGTCGATAATTACGGTTGAGTGGCCCTCGTAGGAGAGTCGTGCCGCTAATTCAGATCCGACGCGGCCACATCCTATAACAATTACATGCACGGTCTATCACCTAGTAATCTATTCTGGTCGCGTTGAGTATTTTAGAGATTCTGTGGCTAGATTCTAGACACAAAGACGCGACACAGTATAAATGCTATTTATTAAAATTGAGTTCGGAGGCTTTTTCCCTTGCCAGAAAGCAATCCAAAAGTTCCCCCCTTATCTAAAGGTGAAGAGGGACCAGCCGGTGACGGTCGTGGCGAACGTTTTCGCGGTGCGCGGAGTTTTGAATCGCAGCCAACTACTCTTGCGCCTTTGGGCTCTTATGATCTTCCAGAGTCGAGAATCTATCGCCTGAAAAATAAGTTCCTAGGCAAACCACTTGTCAACGAGGATTTAAAGGGAGAGCGACTCGGAAACTTTACCGCAATGGCGGTACTGTCATCTGATGTCATCTCATCTTCTGCTTATGCGACAGAAGAGATTTTGACGATTCTGGTACCGGTAATTGGCGTAGCTGCCTTTTCCATGGTTTTGCCGATATCAATCTTGATCTTGATAATTTTGGTAACGGTCGCTGCCTCGTATTTTCAGGTTATCAAAGCATATCCAAAGGCCGGTGGCGCCTATGTGGTAGCCCGTGACAACTTTGGACCACGAATTGCACAGATCGCCGCGGTCGCGATCATGATTGACTATACGATCACGGTAGCTGTGTCGGTTGCCGCTGGAGTCGATGCGATATCATCGGCGGTTCCAGCTCTAGCTCCATACAATCTTGAACTCTCGCTCTTATTTGTCCTAGTTCTTGCGTATGGAAATTTGCGCGGGATCAAAGAGGCCGGCCGGCTATTTGCCCTACCTGCGTATTTCTTTATCTTGAATATGTTTGTAATGTTGGGCTGGGGAATCTATAAGGCTCTAAGCGGACAGCTACACCCACTTTCAACCCACGTTCCAGGCGGCTATCACCTTGGTCATCCAGGATCGGGCCTTTTGATGGGCGCTTCACTATTTATCTTTCTTCAGGCCTTTGCCAATGGTGGCTCTGCGGTAACGGGTATTGAAGCCGTTTCAAATGGAGTTTCGCTCTTTAGGGCGCCTCAATGGAAAAATGCACAACGGGTGCTTATGTATATGGCTATTATCCTGGGAACTTTGTTCTTTGGTCTGTCAATTTTGGCTTCGTACATTCATCCAGTTCCAAGAATCTCTGGAACGCCCACCGTAATTTCCGTTATCGCTAAGACCGTGTATGGCTCATCAACCTTTGGTACTGTCATGTACTACTTGTTGCAGATTGGCACATATCTGATCCTTATATTCGCGGCGAATACAAGTTTTAATGGATTTCCATTTCTAGTCTCCTTTGCGGCAGAGGACTCGTTTTTGCCTCGACAATTTCTAAGGCGTGGCCACCGACTTTCATTTTCAAATGGGATTATTCTCCTTACGGTAATTGCTGAAGTTATTCTTATCGGAACTAATGCGAGCGTAAATGCACTAATCGGCCTCTACGCAATTGGAGTCTTTACCGGCTTTACGATGGCCGGAACGGGAATGCTAAAGCATCACCTCAGAGAGAAGGAGCCGGGTTACAAACGCGGCTTCGTTGTAAACCTCATTGCTTCAATCCTCTCCTTTATCGTGGTCATAGTCTTTCTGGTAACCAAATTTACCCAAGGCGCATGGGTTGTAGTTGTAGTTGGGCCAATCCTTGTTTATCTATTCATTCGTCTCAACCGTCAATATGTTGCTGAAGAAGAGCGCCTCGAAGGCGATGTCGCGCTCGCCTGTGAGGTGCCTGTTTTGCGAAAGCACAAGGTGATTCTCTTTGTGGAAGAGCTTGATTTAGCAACAGCTCGAGCACTTCAGTATGCACGAACTTTGGTTCCTGATGAGATTCGGGCAGTCCATATTGAGCTCGATGTCAAAGTGGCGAGGAAACTCGAGTCCGATTGGAGCCGTCTTGGTGTTCGAAGAATCGATTTGGAAGTTGTAGAGTGTTCCGATCGTCGGATACGTCGCGCCGCGCTTGATGTCGTTGCCGAAGCCGTCTCCCCTGGGGATGCTGAGGTTACTGCTCTTTTACCGCGACGCAGCTATCCGGGATTTTTTCGTCGAATCTTACACGATCGGACTGCGGATTCGATAGCTCGAGTTTTGAGCCAATTACCTCATGTAAATGCTACGATAATTCCTTTCCAGGTCAATTTGCCAGGCAAGGATCGCCTGCGCACGAGCCTTCGTCGTAAAAATGAGACTGAAAATGAGATCAAGCGAGCAGTGGGGAACACAAACACTTCGCCCACCTCCGATGTTCCCGGAGCGATTGCCATTGGGAGCGTTGTCTATCGACGTCCCGCAAAGGTGGTTGGCAGGGTAAAGTCAGTTCGCGTTCAATCTCTGGATTCAATTGCCTCGTTGGCGGTTCGTCTTGAGGACTCAAGTGGTGGACTTATGCTGGTCTTTCCTGGTAAACGCCGGGTGCCTGGTATAGAACCAGGTAAACGCCTAATAGCTCAAGGGACCGTAGGAGACATCGATGGGCACATAGCAATCATGAATCCGACCTTTGAACTTCTGGCATCTGAATCTGATGCCAGTGATTAAATAAAAAAAGTTGTTATGACTACAAGGTCCTAATCCGTTATGACCTTGTAGTTTTGTATTTGATAAAGTGCAATTGATTGAAACTTTGGTATTCGATCGCAGTAAATAGCGGTAGTTGACCGCAATTGCTCGTATGGTAATAGATCTAAGTCTGTTATGTGGGCACATTAAATATTGGGTAGGTTGAAGCAAACTGATGGCTAAGCCACTTGTAATCGTAGAATCTCCGGCTAAAGCTAAGACAATTTCGAAGTTTTTGGGATCAGAATTTCTTGTCGAGTCATCGATCGGCCACATACGAGACCTCCCAAAGAGTGCATCGGAGATTCCAGATTCGCTCAAGAAAGAGCCATGGGCTCGTTTAGGTGTAGACGTCGAAAATTCATTCAAGCCTCTTTATGTCATCTCTGATAAGAAAAAAGCTCATATCAAGCATTTAAAGTCACTTGTAAGCCAAGCGAGCGAAGTTCTTCTAGCAACAGACGAGGACCGCGAAGGTGAATCGATAGCTTGGCATTTGGCTGAAGTTCTGGCTCCCAAGGTCCCGATTCGTCGAATGGTCTTTCATGAGATCACCAAAAGTGCGATATCTGAGGCGATTGAAAATACCAGAGACATCGACCAGCAGCTCGTCAGCGCTCAGGAGGCTAGACGGATATTAGATCGATTATATGGATACGAAGTCTCCCCGGTTCTCTGGAAAAAGATCAAACCCTCGCTCTCGGCGGGAAGAGTGCAGAGCGTGGCGACTCGAATTTTGGTGCAGCGAGAGCGCGAGAGGATGGCCTTCGTCTCTGCTGGTTATTTTTCGGTAATGGCTAATGCAACCAAGGCCAAGAGCGCATTCCGTGTTAATCTGATTGGTTTGGATTCGCTTCGAGTGGCAACAGGGCGAGACTTCTCTTCAGCTGGATCGATCGATCCAGCTCGAATTAAAAATGCTCCTCTTGTTGTCTTGGATGAGCCGTCTGCAATCTTGATCGCATCAAATTTGAAGAGCAAGAGCCTTTTGGTTGAATCTGTCGAGCCCAAGCCCTATCGCCGAAGTCCCGCTCCGCCCTTTAGGACCTCAACGCTTCAACAGGAGGCCGGGCGGAAGCTCCGTTTTTCCTCGACTAGAACGATGTCGGCGGCCCAAAGGTTATACGAGGCTGGATTCATCACCTACATGCGAACGGACTCGACGTACCTTGCCGATGCAGCCTTAGCTCAAACCCGCGAGATCGTAAAAGAGCTTTATGGAAATGAATTTGTTCCAACTCGAGCCAGAGACTATAAGAATTCCGTGAGAAACGCCCAAGAGGCCCACGAGGCTATTCGTCCGGCTGGGGATCAGTGGCTAACACCGGCTCAGATTACATCTAGGGTATCTTCTGATGAAGCCCGCCTCTATGAGTTGATCTGGAAGAGAACGATAGCCTCACAGATGACCGATGCGACGGGTACATCCGTTTCGGTTCGACTTAGTGCACCTTTAGCTTTGAATGAAAGCATAGGAAGTGACCAAGGTGCACGTTTGAACCCCACTCGCGCATTACTTTCTGCTAGCGGGCGGACCATCGATCACTTTGGCTTTCTGCGTGTCTATGTAGAAGATAGCGATGATGGCGATACATCCTCTGATGAAAATGACGTCATTCTTCCTCCTCTTGTTGAAGGTGAAGCGGTTTCCGTCCTAAGTACAAATTATGAAGGTCACACGACGAGCCCTCCGCCTCGATTTACAGAGGCCTCCCTCGTAAAGACGTTAGAGGAATATGGGGTAGGTAGGCCTAGCACCTATGCAAGTATTATCTCAACGATTCAAGATAGAGGTTATGCCTTCAAGCGGGGCAATACCCTCATTCCTTCGTTTGTAGCATTTTCCGTAGTTGCACTTTTGGAGCAATATTTCGGTGAACTTGTTGACTATAACTTCACTGCTGAACTTGAGAACTCGTTGGACAAGATTGCCAATGGCGATATACCCGCGGTTCCGTACCTTCGTGACTTTTATTTCGGTGCAAATGATCAAGGTCTAAAATTCTTGGTAGATAGTCAACTTGACGCAATTGACCCTCGGGCTATTAACTCAATTTCAATAGGCGACGACGAAGAGGGAAATCCTATCGTAGTTCGCGTTGGTCGGTTCGGCCCCTATTTGAGCGTAGGCGACACAACGGCCCCAGTTCCCGATGGCATAGCGCCAGATGAGCTTACAACAAAACGAGCGATTGAATTGTTGGCTGCAGGCAGTGGCGATCGTTTTCTAGGCCTTCATCCGGAGATAGGCGATCCGATATTCGTCAAAGTAGGGCGTTTCGGCCCATTTATACAGTTGGGAGATCCCGAACTCCTACCCAAAGGTGAAAAGCCAAAGACGGGTTCGCTGTTTTCTACCATGACCCCAGAGACCGTGACTCTTGAAGATGCAGTTTCGATTCTCTCGCTTCCTCGAATTGTAGGGCGTGACCCAGAGACAGGCGATGACGTTGTGGTGTCGAATGGGAAGTTCGGCCCCTACGTCAAAAGAGGGCGTCTCTCTAGGAGTTTAACTAGTGAGTCGCAACTTCTATCTATTGGTCTGGAAGATGCTGTAGCTATCTTGGCTCAACCGGCTACGGGTCGCGGTAGACGAACGGCCACATCGATCGAACTTGGGGTCGATCCAGATGGACGATCGATCGTCCTTCGCTCGGGACGTTTTGGGCCATATGTATCCGATGGAACTATCAATTGTACGGTAAAGCAGTTTGAAGTCGATGAGGGTCTAACCATGGAGCGGGCAGTCGAGCTTTTAGCCGAAAAGCGTGGGTCGATGCCCGAGGTTTCGAACGAAGATGGAGAAGGCGTAAAACCTAAAAAGCGCACAACTAGATCGACCGCTAAAGCCACATCGACCGCTAAAGGATCTACGAGATCTACCGGCGCAAGGGTTTCTGCTAGAGCGCCTCGCGCAACCACCCCAAAGACTCCCAAAAGTAAGAACTCCTAAGGATAAGGTCGTGGCCAAGGAGCTCAAGGGACGTTTTTTTGTTTTAGAAGGACTAGACGGTGTCGGTAAATCCACCCAAACCCAACTTGTCTCTGAAGCGTTGCGCCAACGAGGGGTCGAGGTGGTTGAAACGCGTGAACCAGGTGGAACACCCCTAGGCGAGGCACTTCGGGATCTTATCTTTGGAAAATATAAGATAGGAGCTAGAGCGCTAGCCTTGGCGATGGCGAGTGCTCGTGCCCAACATTGTGAATCGGTGATCTTGCCGGCACTGGAACGTGGGGCTTGGGTCGTGTGCGACCGTTTTTCAGGGTCGTTCTTGGCTTATCAGGGATTTGGCTATGGGATTGACCTTGACAAGTTGATGCTTTTGGACTCCTTTGCCACCGACTCTCTGGATCCAGAAATGGTCTTTTATATAATGGAAACGACGAATCGAGCAATGCGAGAGCTCTCTTCTTCGGATCGTTTTGAGGGTCAGGGACAGACCTTTCAGTCGCGTGTCAGGGATGGCTTTGGTCAACTTGCACTTAGATCTGGTTGGGTTTGCATAGACGGTGATGGTGAAGTCTTTGAGATTCGAGATCGGATTCTTAACGTTATTGACGGCCATAGATCGGATCCATAGGTGCTTATTTGTCAGATCTGTGACGTTGTTTCGTGAAAGTTACTAGCTTCGCCTAGAATTTTCCTTAGTAACTGTGGATAGTGATGGATTATGTCAGATTTTGAAAGCGATTCGCTCGTAATTTCGCCGGTATTGAAGTCGGTCTCTGTCCACCGTGATTTAGCACCTGTTTTAGGTGCTCACCTATCTCATCCGAATAATAGTTACCTTTTCTATGGTCCGCCTGGTAGCGGAAAAGAGCTTTGGGCTTTGGCCTTTGCGGCGGGACTTCTGTGTTCCAGCGGAGGGTGTGGAAGCTGTGGGATCTGTCTTGCGACCCTTGCACGGCGATCTCCGGATCTGAACTATTTTGAGAAGTTCAAGAGCTCGCTCTCGGTTGACACAATCCGCGATGACATAATCCGATTGGCTGTTTTGTCGCCAAACCAATCTTCTCGTAGGGTTGTCATCATCGAAGAGTTTGACAACATAGCAGAGGTAGCCCCTGTGCTCTTGAAAGTTATAGAAGAACCGCCGGCATCTACTGTCTTCATTATTGTGGCTCGCACCATCCACAAGGCCTTGGCCACAATCGCCTCTAGGTGTGTTCGGGTGGAGTTCTCGGGCCTTTTAGACCAGGAGGTCACTCAGTGGTTAGAAGATCAAGGACTGGGTTCTAAAGAGGCGAAGCTTACTTCATCCTTTGCTAGAGGAAATCTTGATTTAGCTCGGGATTTAGGTCTCGATGGAAGGTTGGAGAATCGCCTTGAGGCGTGGGGGGAGCCAGCTGGTAAACGCTACACAAATGCAAAAGAGCTGATTTTAGATGCGTCACGTGTAACCAATCTTATCGATAGCGTTACGGCTGATCTAAAAAAACAACAGGAGATAGAGCTTTCTAGCTTCAAGGCTACGAATCAAAAGAGTTCAGGAATGAAAGGGATCTTTAGGGAAGTCGAGAACGAACATAAGCGGATTTTGCGATTTAGACGGAAGGTTGAATTCGATGCAGGGATCTCTATATTTCTAGCATATTATCGTGGATCCCAATTTTTTGAAGGCGCAGACCCCGTCCAAGCAGCGGAAAACTATCAGAAAGTTATTGACGCCTCGAGGACGACATTGCGCCAACTCAATGCCGGGGTTTCAGAAACCATTGCACTAGCTAGCCTTTTTGGCCAGAGACGCTAAATCGCTAAAAGTTCGCTATGATTAATACGGCGATAATGCCCGGGTAGCTCAGTCGGCAGAGCAGCTCACTCGTAATGAGCAGGTCAGGAGTTCGAATCTCCTCTCGGGCTCCAGGCCAGAGACTATTTTTACTCTTTTTACTTGACACCAGTACATAAAAAATACATAATTGTTTTGTGACAGGCCACAAGAAAGAGATACGACCGGGCGTCTGGAAACTGCGGGTAAGCGCCGGCCTCGATCCTGTGACGGGGCACGAAGCTGTTCGCATCTAGTTCGGCAGACATAAGTACTTATCAGTGTCGCACTGATGTATTGTACTTTAGGTCATGGGACAACTGGTACCTATCGCCATAGCAGCAAAAGAGCTTGGCGTGCATCCTGACACACTTCGGCGATGGGAAGTAGAGGGTCGCATAGTTCCAGCCGAGCGCACTGCTGGTGGCAGAAGACGCTACGACTTAGCCAAGATGCACCACCTCGCTCCACGCCAGAGACCATCAGCGAGAGCGACGATTGCCTATGCCAGGGTATCCACAAACCAACAGAAGGACGACCTGGTGCGCCAGGTGGCACTGCTCGAATCCTTCTGCGCGGCAAACGGGTGGATCTACGAGGTCATCTCCGATGTGGGATCAGGACTCAACTACCATAAGCGGGGACTCAAACAGCTTATCTCCAGGATCTGTTCAGGCGAGGTCGGTCGGCTTGTGCTTAGCCATAAGGATCGACTGCTTCGTTTTGGGTCAGAACTCGTCTTGTCCCTTTGTGAGCATTTCGGAGTTGAAGTCGTTATCATCAACGCTAGCGAGGATTCCACCTTTGGAGAAGACCTAGCAGACATGTCATCGAGATCGTAACCGTCTTCTCGGCCAGGTTGTGCGGGTCGAAAAGCAACAAGAACCAAAAAGTGATGGAAACACTCCAAGCGAAAGCCAGGGAGATCTCACCATGAGCGGTGTATCTGTGTGCTGGTGCTTAACTGAATGGTATTGAGGCTAAATCCATACCCCAGGCTAAAAAGAGGACCGTACGACTCGGAACGCTCCCTCTGTCCACACATAAGCGTGCGCAGATAGACGAGGCGCTCCGCAGTTACAGAGATGCCAAAGATCGTTTCTTGGTGGAGTTGGCTCCTATGGGGATGTGGAGTTTCCTCGATTCCAAGCGGGACTTCCGAGACGCTATGAAGAAGGCGGACGTCTACCCACAGGACGTCAACGTCCACTTGGTAGACCAGGCAGCCTTCGACGCTGTGGACACCTGGGTGCGCCACATCGAGTCAGTCCTGGCCATAGAAAACGTGAAGGCCAAGATCCATAAGCACTATAGAGACAACGAGATGCAGCAACATTTTGCCTATACCTGTCTCACTCGTTACGCATGGATCGGAGAAATCACACAAGGTAGAGTTCCTGCTATCAATTTGAAGGTACTTGTCGGCTTAGGAGGAAAGGAACACGCCCAGGTTGTGCGTTACTTGCATCGGGTACTGCGTAAGGCACTCTCCAAGCACAAGAACCCGAGGGCACACGCGATGCGGTCGATGGCTCTGGCAGAAACCCTGTACGCGACATTCACCACGATGGCAATTCCCAAGAACCATACCTGTAACCCCGAAGACCGCAGGTGCAGGCAGCCCCATCTTTCGCAGTACGTGAAGATCATCGGAGCCAAGACCAATGCACGGATCGCACTTTCACTTGTTGGGGTCTCACGCGTGTCGGGCGACATCCGTCTCGTGGCGGAAAAGGGATCGAAGTGCGCAACGGTCCATGTTGTCTATGGCATCAAGGCCCCGGAGAAGGCGACCGGACCAATTGATGCCATCGACTGGGGTGTTACCGAGGTGTGCACGGACTCAAAAGGACACAAGCACGGGATCAGCCTCGGTGAGATCCTTGAAGAGTTCAGTGAAAAGAACAACGCAACAGGCAAGGTCCGAGGCAAAGCACATGCGAGGACCAGGTCTCTTCGCAAGGTAAACACCAAATCGAAGAAGGCCCCCAGGATAGCGAGGAACAACCTCGGCCACAAGAAGCAGGCTCGTCGACGTGAACGTGCCCAGGCCAGCGTACGCACGCTGTCGGGTCAGGCGACAAAAGAGGTTATCTACGGAAAAGGCAACCGGACCAGGGCGAGGGGTAAGGTTCCCCAAGACCCAACACAGCGCCCGCGCCTCCTCGCTACTGAAGACCTCTCGTACTTGCGCGGCAAGGCCAAGTCAAAGAAGATGTCTCGGATATGTTCCACATGGATGCGATCCGAGAACGAAGGTCGCATGGTGGTGCATACGAGCATCGGCGGTGTCGATGCCAAAACGGTAAACGCGGCCTACACCAGCCAAACGTGTCCCGAACCGACCTGGGGGTATGTCTCATCGGACAACCGCCAGGGGGACACGTTTCACTGGCGCAATCCATATTGGGATTGCAACCGCCAGGGTGATGCAGACCACGTAGCCGCCACGAACCTCAAATCCAGACTCACTGATCGACAGATCAGTGTCTTCACCGCCTACACCGAGGTGAAGGTGATCCAGAACGAGAGGTTCCGTAGCCGAAAGGAAAGCCGAGTTGGAGCACGTATCGTCCTTCAGGGGATCACCGGCAACGGTGTCCAGGGTGCGTGTATCGAAGACAGAGCTACCGCTCACGGCAGGACTCCAAGCAAACCACGAAGGCGCAAGCCCGTTGTGGAAGGTGGTAATGTTTTCGATGCCACCGACTCGCAGAGTCCCGAGCACACGGTGTGAACGGGGGAGACTCAGCGGCTGGAGAGCGAAAATAAAAGGATACCTAGAAATGCCTAGGTTTTCTGGAGCGGATCAAGTAGATCTTAGCGGTCTTTCTGTGGGCAGAGAGAAAGCATTGGCAGAGATTCCAAACTTGCGTAGGAAGCTGAGCGGGTCAGGAAGTATATGAGAGTACTTAGAATATAATAAAGTTGTTATGTTTAGCAATATCTTAGGCAAAAACTCAGTGGGAGAGTATGGCAGAAACGCTGTGGTGCAAAGAAGCGGTAGCCGAATTCGAAACGCTGCCGGTCAGTGAGAAAAGAGCGATTGGAGATGCTCAAGTGAAATTAGAGACAATGGGTAGTGGACTACCCTTCCCCCATCAGAGTTCAATTCGGAAACTGACGGCCTGAGAGAGCTCCGACCAAGAGGAGGGAGAAGCCGTTGGCGGGTTTTTTACCGACGCGTAGGGCCTGAGCTGTTTGCAATCGGAGCGGTTGGACCGGAGGCCTCGGTGAGTCCGAAAGGTTTCCGACGGAGTGTTAGGTTGGCTGAGGAGCGTCTTAGCGGGTTTAAGGAGTACGGAGAATGATGGATAGGACACCAAAAGGAACAAAGACTGGCAAGGAGGTCTTAGAGGGTCTTCTCAAGGATCCCGAGTTTCAGGAGGAGTGGGAACGTACTGCCTTGGCGCGTGCCGTGGCGGTTCGAGTAATCGAGTACCGCGTGGAGCATGGCATTTCTCAGACGGAGTTGGGTAGAAGGCTCGGGATGCACCAACCTGCTATTGCGAGACTTGAAGAAGGAGAACACAACCCGAGTATAGATATGCTCAGACGACTTTCAGAGAAACTTGGGATTGACTTCAATATAAGCATCCATTTGGGATCGTTAGAAGTCGAGGGGTCAACGAAAGCATCAGCATGATTGCGGGCAGCCTGGCGAACTCTCCCAGGGATTCATAGGGTTTGGGAGTGCACACTCGCAGGTAAGTGTTTCGCGTTGGTCGCGGGTGGAAGCAAGTAGGGTACGCGTTATCAAGATCAGCGGCTTTAGGAAGCCTCACGGGTCTAAGCGAAAGAATATCAATGTCTTTGGCAAAGCTGGAAACCGCAATCTTGGAGGGTATTGCATCGAAACGACTGGATGAAATAAGGTTATAATTCCGCAGATTCTCGGTGAGAGTCAGGTCTTAGGCTCCATTACAGGTGGCGACCTTGTTGCGCGAATACGGATGCATATCGCACTCATGCACGCACTAGTGTCTGTAGCAAACAAACGCGTAGTTTTCCTTTAAGATGTAGCACACAAGTACCAGGAAAGAATTACGGAAAACATTGAAGCCCATTTACGGAAAGCCCACCTCTGACTTACAGTAGCCCGCTGCTTTGGAGTGCCGATGACCTACTCAAGTGGTCGACGGAGGTTTCAATGAGTCCAGGAAGATCGGGGGAGCTCCCGATCAAGGGTGAAGAGGGCCTTTATTATTCCCGTAAAAATCAGCACTACATAAATCAGTACATAATTTTTGTAAACAATAGCGTTCTTGGTTGTCCATATGTAGTTGGGACACCGCCTATGACATGCGTTTTTGTAATTTAAGGTTTCTTCTGATCTGATATAGACCTCACTCGTAATGAGCATGTCAGGAGTTCGAATCTCCTCTCGGGCTCCAGTCCAGAAGCCGTTTTTACTCTTTCCGATTGACACCAGTATAAGAAAATACATAATTATTTTGTGATAGCTGTGTCCTTGTGATCTTAATTCAATTAAATTCATTAATGTCCTGCCCTTCAGCATTTGATGACTCCTCCGTGGTTTTGAATGTTCCACAGACAAGTCTTACTGGAGGGTGGGTCAATTTAATGTTGCTGATCCTGGGTCAATTTAATGTTGCTGGCAACAGGAAGGTCAAGGCCCCATGGGCGTCGTCGTTGTTTACAGTCATTGACGGGTTAGGACACGTCTGGTTTCTGGGCTCGGGTGTCGGCGTATGGTCACTATCGATGGGTTGATAACTCACTTGCGGCCACCAAAAGCTTCGAAGCACCAAGGTGCGCCGAGTCTGTTGTGTTATACTTCATGGATGGGCGAATTCAACGTGTTGGGTGGTGAACTGGAGCCGTGCGGCACCGATCCGCTCACCGGCTTCTACCGGAATGGATGCTGTTCCACCGGACCTGAAGATCTGGGTAGCCACACTATCTGTGCCGTGGTAACAGCCGACTTCCTCGAACATCAGCGCAATATCGGCAACGATCTCGTCACTCCAGCTCCGCAGTATCGCTTCCCGGGCTTGATTCCCGGGGACCGCTGGTGCGTAACCGCGGCAAACTGGTTCCGGGCCCACCACGATGGTGCTGCGGCCTACGTGGTACTCGCATCCACCCACGAGCGCGTCCTGGACATCGTGCCGCTCGCCGTGCTGCAAGAGCATGCAGTCGACATTCCAGAAGGACCGGATTATCTCACGGGTTGACTATATTTGCTCGACTCGGCGCTGTTTTTCCCTCTTGAGAAGGACGGTTGATCTTCCGCAATCTGAGCCAGCCATACCTCAAACAGGCCGTGTCTGAACTGCTCCGGCAGAATAGAAAGGTCAATACCCAAACGGTTTGCATGGTGAATTTTGTCAAGCGCTCTAGTTCCCAACGTATCAGTGTCAGGGAATGATAAATCAGCGGCTATGGAAATCCCCGCACCCAGGATGAAGACATCCGGTGCCTCCTCGTCCCACGCACCTGTCAAGGTTGCGAATCCAGGTGACACCAACCGACTTCCTTATTATTAAAGCTACTTTAAATAGGACCTAGCTTCATCCGTTTCTTTCTTTCCCTGAGGCATCCTGAATTTGTAATGTTGCTGGTTCAAGATCATAACTTGAACCTTGGATTGCCAAGTTATCAAGCCGACGACTCCACCCATGTCGTGAAGGTAAACTCGTATTGCTTTGGCTTGGACTTACCTGGCTAATCACCATTATGCCGAATTGTATTACTGCCATTCTGGCAATAAGGTACACTCGAGGTTATGGAAACTGTAACTGTACATGGATCGGGAAGACTGACGGTACCAGCATCTGTAAGAAAGCAGCTTGGACTGACCGAGGGCACGGAGCTCGAGATCGAGGTGGACATGGAGCAAGAAGCCCTTGTCTTACGACGAGTCGTTTACCTAAGGTTAGAAGATGCTTGGGCGTACACTCCTGATCACCGTGAACTCATGGAGAGGGCACATCGAGATTCCAAAGAGGGCCGCGTCAAGAGACTTAGCGAAGAGGACCTGGAATCTCTAGGTAGCTGAGGAAGTGCTCCACGAATATCAATCTCTCGAATTTACAGAAACCTTCCTCCTGACGTTCGCGTCTCGGGATTTTACCCCCTCCGATCGCAAAACTTTCCTAAAAGCATTACGCCTTCTCGACGAAAACGAGAAACACCCTTCCGTCCGGGTGCATAAACTTGAAGGCGACCGAAGTGGATCATGGTCAGCGTCCGCGAGTGTTGTACTAAGACTAACGTTTAAGAGAGCAGACGATGGAACCAAGCGGTTACTAACTTGGTCAAAACACTATGACCGATAAATTTGGTCGGTAGTTGGGAAAATATTATCCTTGTACGCTAATAGTAGGTCACGATAGGTATTGCACGAAAGTACACTCGAATCGTTCCTGGTAAAAGCCCTGTAACTTATAACTGGCAGTCAAAAGGTGCACGTTTGCAGTTCTTTTTGGCGAAATTACAGCATGTAGCTTTTCAACGAGAATTCCCCGACACCACTCACCTGGTGCACCTGAGAGCATTTACGCGGTAAGCGGCAAGTTCTGTCTAGAACCAGGTTGGACTGCAAACTATGGTCAGGCACCGCTTGTCCGCACTCTTACCTAATACTTTGCCACCATCAACTATACGAATTTCCGAACATGCGCCGACGCTCATTGTCACAGCTAGCTCCACCAACATGGCGACCTCCTCGATGGCCAAGTATTAGGCAATCCAAGTGATTGCGTCGCCAATTTTCAAAGAAAAAACTGTAACACAGGTATCGGAGCCAGTGTCGCCCAGCTACCAAAGCCGATCTGGAAAGTGTAAAACAGGTGGTAAGGCCAATGTGTAACAGAGGTACCGAACTCTTACATTAGAAAAAACTCACAACTACCGACCAAACGAAAGTCAAAGATTGACGGGCTCCCCTAGAAATAGGCTTTTAGCTGGACATATGTAGCGAGTTCGGAGGGATTCGAACCCCTGGCGTTCTGATCCGTAGGTGCGCCGGGATAAACCGGTATGGAGGAAGAGATGAAAGAGCCCTACATCGAAGGTCTAGCGAACCACGATGACCCCGAGTCATGCGTCGGCGTCCGCGAGGACGCAGGCGAAGCGTTGACAGGGGCACGTGCAGGCCAGGCTATTGAGGCGCGTAATCAGAGAATTCGAGGTGCCGACGCTGTCTATGGAAGCGGAAGGCAACACCACCGCTAGCGCTATCGCAAGTTGCTTGTGGGCCCCGCGCGGTCAGAGAACCATGGCACCTACGGAACCTCCATGCGCGAGAACCGGGAGATCCCGCGCTCGCCAGTCGGGTTGATCACCCAGTGGGCCGCTCAGGAAAGGCTAAGGTCGTACGCCTGAGATGAACGAGCGCGGGAAGTCAGACAACCCCATATTACCTACGAAGCTGTCGAACAAAACCGGGGGACCGGTAGCGGAGGTAGTGGAGGAAAGGAGGTAGTGGAGGAAAGGGGGTTGGCCAAGGGGAACACGACCGACCTAACACGCCCCGGACTCAGAACCGGACCCACTTGCGGACAAGGTGTGTCAAACGGGCTGGATCGTGTGCGCGAAGTAGCAAGAAAGGACAAGCAAGCAAAGTTCACAGCACTTATTGCACCACATCGACTCAGACCGCCTGAAGGCCGCCTATTTAGCGATTAACCCGAAGGCTGCGCCATGAAATCGATAACGTGACATGGCACTCCTACGAAGAGAATCTGAGGGAGAACCTCGAGGATCTTCTTCAAAGGGTCCACAACGGTGCCTAACGGGCAAGCCCTTCTCGTAGGGTATACATACCAAAACCAGATGGACGACAACGCCCACTCGGTATCGCAACGCTGGAGGACAAGATCATCCAACGTTGGGTGGTGGAGGTATTGAACGCTATATACTAGAAGACTTTCTCGGATTCTCCTACGGGTTCCGACCATGACGTAGCCCCCACGATGCGCTTGATGCGCTGGCGGTCGGGATCTTAGAGAAAAAGGTGAACTGGATACTCGACGCTGATATCAGCGACTTCTTCTCCAAGTTGGATCGGACGTGGTTGAGGAAGTTTCTCGAGCATCGCATTGCGGATAAAAGAATCCTGCGACTGATCGACAAATGGTTGGCCGCAGGAGTCATCGAGGATGCGAAGTGCACAAAGACGACCGAAGGATCAGCACAAGGGGCATCGGTTTCACCACTGCTCGCTAACGTGTACCTTCATTATGTCTTCGACCGCTGGGTCCGACAGTGGAGATACAAGCATGCACGGAGCGACATGATCGTCTCGAGGTTTGCCGACGACTTCGTGGTTGGATTCCAGTATCTTGGTGATGCAAGGCAGTTCCTCAGCGACCTTCGTGAACGATTCGTGAAGTTCAACTTAGAACTGCACCCGGACAAGACCCGCCTGATCGAGTTCGGTCGCTTTGCGGCTCAGAACCGAAAGGAGCGGGGCCTCAAAAAGCCGGAGACCTTCGACTTCTTGGGATTTACCCACATCTGTGGAAAGACCAAGGACGGGCGTTTCTGGCTCAGGCGCGTCACTATCAAGAAACGACTGAGAATGAAGCTGAAGCAGGTAAGAACCGAGCTTCGGCGTCGTCGTCACCAGTCCATTCCCGAACAAGGGCGGTGGCTGGCGAGTGTGTTGAGGGGACACTTCAACTACTACGCCGTGCCTGGTAACATCGACGCGGTGTCGGCTTTTCGTAAACAGGTGAGACGACTCTGGCGAGAGACGCTTCGGCGTCGAAGCCAGCGCAACCGGATGACCTGGGATCGCTTCAGTCGAATTAGCGACCGATGGCTGCCCCCTGCCCGCATTGCGCACCCCTATCCTAGCGTGCGCTTCGCTGCCAGAACCCAAGGCAGGAGCCCATTGCGGTAGTTCGACTCGATGGGATCTGTCCGGGGGGCCGCCCGTAAGGGCGGTCCCTACCGGGATTAGCTACGAAGTCCTTGTAATGAGGATGTAAGCCAAAGAGATGGAGTAAACAGCAGATCTAGTTGTAATTGGCAAATGAACAACTTCTCAAGGTAAAAGTTGATAGGGAGGGATCAAATGACAAGACCACGACAAGAAAAAGCTTTTGACAAAAGACAAGTACGTCGTACTTAAAGCATACAAAGAGGCAAAAGCCAATCACAATAGACACAAAGCGAGCACCAGGGATTGATAAGCAGTCCATCTCAGTCTTTGAGATGGATCTAAAGAACAATCTCTACCAACTCTGGAATCGAATGGCTTCTGGAAGTTATTTTCCAGCGGCAACTAGATATGTCGAGATAGACAAGTCAGATGGCGGTAAAAGAATCCTAGGTATTCCAACCGTCAAAGATCGCATCGCCCAAGGGGTAGCTAAAGCCTACATAGAGCCAAGATTGGAAGAGGTCTTCCACGAAGACTCCTATGGTTACAGGCCGAATCGCTCAGCCCATGATGCCATTGAAAAAGCACGCAAGAGATGTTGGAAGTACGATTGGGTCATTTATCTAGATATCAAGGCCTTCTTCGACACGATAGATCATGAACTGCTGCTAAAAGCTGTCTCTATGCACGTATCAGAGCCATGGATAATTCTCTACATCAAACGTTGGTTGAAAGTGATATGCCCCGGAAATAGTGGAGACTCCTAATCTTGAGAGAAGAACTCCATCTGCTAATATCAAACTAGACCTTGAGAACCAGTTGGTTCACAGGTAACTGAGTCTCCATTAAACCCGGCGCGTATCAAGTCACGATAACGGCGAGCGATCGATAGAATTGCTCGATGGCGGGGTTGTCATAGCGTACTCAGCTACTCGCATCCGCGAAAGCTTTAGGAGTTTTCTAGCTGCGGATCTTATCCATTTCCTGGTGATACGAGATGACAAATTTCCCAAGGACGGTGAAGCTGACTGAACTTTTTTAGTTGGATAAAGCTATGGAGTCTCGAAGAATTCGATCGACGGTGACGTCTAGATCAGGCCACGGGAAGCTTGTAATTGACTGACGTAAAGTTATAAGGCCGTGAAGGCCATACCAAAGCAATACCGCGCCCAGTGTAGTGTCACTTGCAGTCGAAATTCCTATATTTATGCACTCTTGTATGGTGTCTGTGACGATAGCGAAGGCTTCAGCCATCAGCGGGGAGGTTTCGACCATTGGGTGTCTATCTTCGTTCCAATCTGGTGAATATGTGCGACTGAAGAGGACTCGATAGCGACTTGGCGATTGAATCCCATAGTTGACATAGGCCTGCACAAGAGCGATGATTTGGTCTCTTGGGTTCTGTGAAGATGATCGGGCTTCATAAAGTAAACGTAGGAAGGCATTAAGCTCCCTAGCGATAACGGTATCGATGATCTCGTGGACGTCGTGGAAATGGCGGGAGATGGAAGGGGCTGCAATTCCTGCTTCTTTGGCTATCGATCTAAGGCTGAGAGTTAGTTCGGATGCGCTTTGATCGAGCAGGCGAATGCAAGCAAGAACTATCTCTTCGCGGAGATGGTCTCCTTGTCCTCGGGGGTTGCGAGTACGTTTGGTTATCTTTGTATTGGCCGGCATGTGCTTAGTTTAGTCGGCTCCAGCTTATGTTGCCATGACCTTGAATTGCGTAAAGTTTTATACGTAAAGTTACACTTGGATTTTCGAGAATAGTATGAAGCTGAGCCCCGGAGTTGAAGATGTTTTCAGGAAATTTTAAGTTCATACTTATCAGGTTTCATAAGTTTCGCCTCCACCGAGACCAGATTGGAGCTAATCTCTAGTAGAACAGATGTTCGATTAAGCGGTCTAGGCGGATATTTCAGCCTTTATGGTACGCTTCCGCTTCGCAATAAGCGCGTGAAGAGTATCTGATCAAATCGTTATTGCTATGAGAGCTTTAGATGTCCAAAGTGTGACTCTGATCAATTTACCTTATTAGGGCCAATTCATTTCAAGAAATGCAGCATCTCGAGCTCCACTTTTTCAATGTAAATCTTGGCACCGCCAAGCGAGCGTTACATCTGGCACGATCTTTCATAAGAGTAGGGTTCCCCTCGCGAACTGCTTCCTAGCGGCGTATCTTGTTTCGAACGACAAGCGTGGGATTGCAGGTACCACCCTGGCACGACAGTTAGGTGTTTCGTATCCAGCTGCTTGGTTGATGCTAAACAAGCTCCGCAAAGCAATGTCGGAGCGAAACTCCATTTACAAACTCAATGAGAAAGTCCAGCTAGATGAATTCTGCCTTGGTGGGATAAGCCATGGAGAAGGAAAATAAGGTAGGGGAACTGACCAAACTACTGTGATGATCGGTGTGTCTCTAGCTAGCGGTGCGCCTATCCATTGCTTCATGGAAGTCATTGACAATACGACCACCGAAACAGTGCTTGATGTCTTAGAAAGACGCGTTAATTCGAAGATCGCTCTAGAAACCGATGGCAACCCCACCCACCTATCGAGCGTGTGCGAGAGAGATGGGTATAAACCACACAGTAACGTTATCGAGTCATGAAAGTGCGCACGAAGTTTTCAAATGGATTTACACACTGATTGGAAATACCAAGAAGTTCATCGATGGCACCTACCATGGAAGAGAAGTATACAAACAACTCTATTTAGAAGATTTCATATACCGATTCAACCGCAGAGATAGTCGATCATCGTTGGTCGATCGTCTATTGAACACCTGCGCCCTCACCGAAGAATATCCCTTTATCTCGACCCGTGGGGCGAAACTGGCCACGGCTTGCGAGTCTTTATAAGGATTCCAGAGATAACTCATCGTGTGTTTGCTCGCTGGCGTCAGGAAAACACACTCCGTTATACAAGAGAACACTTCGCGCACGGTGCACTTGACTTCTACGCGTTTATTGAGACGAACCTATTCGGATGGTCCTAAATCCTGCGAAAAAGACAGCCCAGACTGAATTACGTAAGGCACGTCTCGCCCTATCTCAGGCAGAAGCAGCGATAGGTGTCGCACTCGAGGAGCCGATGTGGACATCAATGTTGAAGTTCAAGGCACAAAACGAAGAACTCACAGCAATAGCAGCGAAAACACGAAGCGAAGTTGACCGCCTTGACCAAGAGTTACGTGCTATCCCTGTTCGAGTACCACTGCATAGTATCCGCCTAGGGGCAACACTCATGGACGAGGCGAGGGCATTGCTTAGCCCATCTTTCCGAAAATCAACCTATTCTCCCAGCTAGTTGAGTATGTGGTCTTACGTTGGGACACTACAAATGCGTCGCAATGGTCTTTATCCGTTTAAGGGGATCACTAACTCCTAAGAGACGGTAGATCTCTTTGTGAACCGGCTCAGAAACACCACTAGTGCGGATGTGATAGACAACGCCTTTATCTGATGTAAGAACTATGGTGGCTCGGCGGTGACTGTTGAGTTGCTCTTTAATGGTTGACCATCTTCTCTTATCGTTATTTTGCCTCAAGGTCAGCTCAATAGCACTAAGGAGGTGATAGGCTGACTATTCCGATTCTCTGGACCACTATTGGTAGAATCTTTGGACCACAGCACCAGTATCTTTGGACCACTGTACCGAAGTCTTTGGACCAGACTTTCCTGATCCCTTTAACCTATCTCTAAGTTACCTCAATCCTGGTAGATGTCAGGCTAGAAGGTCCCTTAACTAATGCCTAAATGGCTCGTCTTTTTGATATTTATTTGTCCATAGTCCTCTCGTTGTTGGATTAGAAAGTTGTCTTTCGCTTTTCTGAGGATTACGGACAACTCTAAGCCAGGAGTAGCACGAAGGGTAACTGGTCCCAATGGGTAGTTTCGGAACCAGTTACCCTTCTTTTTATTATTTGTTTATCGGTAGTAGCGATAGCGGTGGGCCCTGTGGTCGAGATCTGGCACCTGCATGTAAACGCGAAGCGCTTATTCACATGTGTCAGATTATTTGCGAGGCAAGCGTGCAGGCGTCCACCGCTCACTAAAGATGGCCTGATCTTTAGTTTGTTAGATTCGCTTAACCAACGGTTAGCTCGTCATAGGCAACTGCTCCATCACAATGAGGACACAGTCCTCCAAAGCCAACACGACGCATGAATTTCTGACATTCGTCGCAGCGTTGCTCCCCGAGGGCTCGCTCCCCGCAGATATCACACTCATATACAGTGATTGGCTTTAGCGGCTGTTTCTTACCTACAACAGGTACCTTGAGTTGGCTGTTGTTGCGTCGAGTTCGATAAGCACTAGCTCTACAACGCTCTGAGCAGTAGGTCTTACGACCCGATACTAAGAAATCACTATGGCAAACCGGACAAGCTAT
>NZ_JXYS01000002.1 GCF_000949295.1 Acidithrix ferrooxidans | reverse complement strand
GGAAAAGGCTGCATCTCCATAGGTGAAGATTCCACCGTCGCTTGCGACCAACCAATAGCCTTTTCCATCTGGAGTAGCTGCCATTCCAACTATTGGCTTATTTAGTGGTATTGCTCCAGCTGAACCATAAAAGCCTGCATCTCCATAGGTGAAGATTCCACCGTCGCTTGCGACCAACCAATAGCCTTTTCCATCTGGAGTGGCTGCCATTCCAACTATTGGCTTATTCAGATTCGAGATTGCAGGGTTCAACTGTCCAGGTGAAACAACTGGGGTTACTCCGTCGGCTGTGTTGCCTAAAAGGGAGTTTTTCCCCTTGACTGAGGCTGCTGTGTTTTGAGAGTGGTGATAGCTGGATGTATTTTCGAGTCCAATTCCAAAAGTCGCTATCAGGGTGGACGCCACCATTACAGTCGCCTTTGTGCGGCTTGGGTGTCCTGGTGCTAAATGGCTACTTTTGTCCTTCCACGTCATTGGAGTCCTTTCCGACTGTGGGTTGTATTCTGCTCTAAGCAACGGACGTTTTGTGGTTGACCTTGAGCAAAATATCACCTAAAGTGATAAGAAAGCAGATCACAAGGATTAATTGCATGATATAGCGATATCTGCTGATCTATTGCAGTCGATGAGTGATAAATAGTGCTATGAGTAGTATAAAATAGCCGCGATAGTGATTGGAGTTATAAAATCCAGGTCGTCATTTGCGGAAATCTCTTGTTCTCTGTCGCTCTTTATCCGTCTTGACCCCTTTGATCTTGAAATTACCAGGGAATTTCCCTGCCTCTTGATAGCTTGTATTTCCCAAGATAACAAGCGGAGCGCTTCGCTGCGTTGTTTGGCGATTGGCCATAGTCTTAGAATTACCACTTCTAGTGATTTAGTCTATGGCGATTAAAAGTAGTAATTAGTTGGTGGCAACTTCGCTTGAGTTAGATCCTGTACTTGTCTTGGAGGTTGTCGCTACCACTTTGGAGTTGGGACTTTATGTAAAAATTTTGTCGGATCCCACTGAGATCGTTTTGTTGCATCTGCCAATGTGGGTCTGAGGGTTTAGTGATTACTTGTATTGGTGTCGTCTCTATTAGGGGCTTTGAGTGTCTTGTGGTGAAACTATGGCTATCGACATGTGGTTTTAGGGTTCATAATTAAGCATCGGGCCCCCGTCTATTTGACGAAGGCCCGATGCTTGGGTTTTTGGGTTGGGAAACTGTGTCTATCGTTAGTTTTTGGCGTTGCGCACTATCACCAACGGAAAATTTGCATGATGAGCGAGTTGCTGGGACACGGATCCTAGCATGAGTCCAGTGAATCCTCCATGGCCTCGTGATCCAACTACGACGAGGTCAGCGTTGTTTCCACGTTCAATGAGTGCCATTGCTGGAGGTCCTTGGCGGATTGTTGACTCGATCGTAATGTCGGGATAGCTCTCCTTGGCCTTCGTCATAATCTCGTCTAGAAACTTTACACCATCTTTTTCAAAATCATCTAATTGGCTTACATATCCGCCATATGCCATTGTAGGCAATCCCCAGATGTGAACTATTTCCAGCACTGCATGACGTAGCTTGGCTTCTTCTGCCGCAAATTCTAAAGCCGCCTTCGAGGACGGTGAACCGTCTACACCAACAACTACCCTCGAAAATTCTTTTCTGATCGACATTTCTATCATCTCCACAATAGGTTCGTTCGCATGCCAACATTATCGCACACTTATAAGAAAAAATGAATTGCCATATTGCTATTTATTTTAAGGACATTAGTCCCTAAGCCTTTTTTACTAGGGATTGTTCGTAGGGTTTTTTCATAGAGCCTGTGTATCGACTATGAAAGCTGATTTATGGAGGATTGCGCCACGGCCTAAACTTCATTTTAGATAGATTGAACTCATCTGTTAATTGAAAATCAGAGCGGGAGGAGCTATTAACTGTGCTGTAGTAACGACGGTAATTCAACTAGGGTACTCTTGCGCAAAATGAGCCTTTTAATCTTCAAGTCGACGATTTTTGGGTTGCATCGATCGCCAACGATCGTCATCAGGCAAAGCTAATCGTGGTCCTTTAGTCGCTTTCGCTCAGAGAGACGAGCCGCATATGCTGCTGCTTCACTTCGGTGCCCCATCCCAAGTTTGGAAAGCATGTTTGAGACGTAGTTCTTTACGGTCTTTTCGGCCAAGAACATCTCGTTGGCAATCTCGCGATTTGTCATTCCCTCTGCTATAAAGTTAAGGATCTTGCGTTCTTGAGGTGATAGTTTTGATAGAAGATCGTCTTCTGGTTCGGGGCTTCTAAGTCGTTGTAGGACTCGTGCTGTGACGGCGGGGTCGAGAAGGGACTCGCCATTGTGAACTCGACGAATACCATCAATAAGATCGGAACTTCGAATTTGCTTCAATAAATAGCCGGCTGCTCCCGCTAAGATTGCCGAGAAAAGTGCTTCATCGTCAGAAAAAGATGTGAGCATTAAGCATCCTATCTCTGGCGATTTGGTCTTTATCTCTCTACAGAGCTCGATTCCATCACCATCTGGAAGTCGCACATCTAAAATTACGACTTGAGGTTGCACTGCTGGGATTCGCGCCAACGCATCAGCAACGCCCCCCGCCTCTCCAACGACTTCTATGTCGCTTTCCACGTCGATTAAGCTCGCGAGGCCACGTCGAACTACCTCATGATCATCTACCAAGAATACACGTATTGCCACATGACTTAAACTAATCTAAGATAGCAAATGAACGGCATTTGGATATTAATGGAGTCATTTGACCCTATTCGAATTGAAAATAAAAGTTTCAAGGGACTTGTATGCCTATACCTGTTATTTATCGTTTGGGGTGACTTCTTACGCGAAATTGTAGGGCTTTAAGGTGGGTTTGGATGTGCCAATAGCCTCTCTGGACAAGACGTCCTCTCAAATAGGATAAAGGAACGAATGAGGCGCGATACCAGGTGAGTTCTATATCGATTGAAACAGGATTTTCGCGCTGGTTTCCTCTAGGGAGATCTGTTTGGGTCTTCATTTGGCAGCCCGTTCATTGCAGTTTTACCCATTAAATTACCCTAAGGGAATGTGATGATTCCAACGATTATGGTCGCAATCGACCAAGATGATGCATCCAAAGCAGCATTGTTATGGGCGATAGAACTTGCTTCGATCCTTTCAGCGAAGGTAGTTGGCGTCCATGCTTGTGGATTATTGAACCAAGATTCGAATGGCTCTATCACCCCGACCAAGGGTCACATGGATTCGATCAGAGAACGTTTTGGCAGTGAATGGGCTAAGCCTCTTTCTGATTCGGGGTTAGACTACGAACTCGTTTTGCGGGATGGTAACCCAGTTTCGGTGCTACTTATGCTTGAAAGTGAAGTCGGCGCGGACTTGATCGTTGTGGGATCTCGTGGCCACAGCGTAATTGGCGGATTGATCGACTCCACATCACATCACGTCTCGGAGGCCGCTCGTTGCCCCGTTGTAATAGTACATCCGCCCTTGTAACAAGGGTGGCTTTCTCCTTGGAGAATGTGATTTAAGCAATCTCGACCATTTAGCCGACGCTATGGAGTGATACTTGCTTTTCTAGGAAGGCAACTGCCTTACGATGGGCAGTTCATGAACTGTTCGAAGCTACTTGGTTCACATATCTATCACCGCGGTACCGAGTTGGTCCGAGACATAAGGGTAACTTGGTGTGTTCGTGGAATTTTGCCTTGGTTAGGTTCAGATTTTTTAGATTATTTTTCCTATTCGAAAGCCGTTGGTGGTTTAGGTCTGAATTAGCGAAGCTGCCAGGCCAAGGAGTCTTTAAAGATTATGGGTGCGCCGATTTTAGAAATGAATATCGGTCAGAGCGCTATTCATACGAAAGCTGTTGCAGGTAACTTATTGAGATATCGCCTGATCCGTTACGGTTTGGCCCCTAGCGGGGCTAATATCACCCTAAGGGGTTCACATTACTTTTAGCGATTGAACTTTCGCACAAGTGCATGGATGCGAGTAAATGTTGGGACATTATAGGGTCGCAAAAGGGTAAAAGGTCACTTAGCAAATCGGTGACTACCGGTGAGACTGTAAGTGCGGAGATATTCTTCGTTTGAATGTGCAAAGTAAGGTGGTGAAAGATGAAACTGGCGTTTGCTGCTCTAGTTCCAATTATCGCCAGTCTCGTGAATTTGAGTACTCCGGGGCACTTCATCAGCGTTGGGGTCATTTCGATCTCGGTGGCTAATTTTATAGTCATTTTGCTGATGATAGCGGTATTTCTATTGGCAATTTTCGTGCCATTTCCTGGAAAGAAACATCAATCATGAAGACTGAAATGGATGGTATGGATCGTGAGTCTATCGTTGCGGGGTTGCCCGAAGATAGCGATATGTGGACGAATAAGGTCAGAAGAAAGTTCTACGGAAAGCTACCACCAGAGAAATTGCTCCCCGATCGACAACCTTCTTATGTCTCTTCGTGGATCTACGTTTTTGGAATATTGACCGTTTCGGCTTTGGCTGTAGTCGCACTCTCGGGTGCTATCTTGGCCGTAAAAGGGCCCTCTTGGTGGCATGGTTCTTCAATCGGCCACTATGTGAACTCTCTCCATATGTGGAGCGTGGAACTCTTCTTCTTCTTTATGATTATCCACCTGTGGGGCAAGTTCTTTATGGCCTCGTGGCGCGGGAAGAGATCCCTCACATGGATAACTGGAATGATCACATTCTTGGCATCCGTAGGTACTGCCTTTACCGGTTACGTCTCCCAGCAGAACTTCGATTCTCAGTGGATCTCGACTCAAGGTAAAGACGGCCTTAATGCTGCAGGCATAGGCTCGTTCTTCAATGTTTTGAACTTTGGACAGATGCTAATGTGGCATATCGTCCTTCTTCCATTGATTGTCTTGATCATCGTCGCGATTCACGTGGTTATGGTTAGGTTGCGAGGAGTGGTTCATCCATTCCCACCAAAGGGCGCTAAGGACTACCCAGCTGATGATAAGCCTTGGACCGGTAAGTATCGCCGATACGACATTCTAAAAGAGGGTACCATCGCTATGACGGTAGTGCTTGTCTTGACGATTCTGTTCGCAGTGGTCTTCTCCTCTCCTGATGAGGCTCCAATTACCCTTCAAACTTGGGCAAGAAGTGCTCCCGTGGACTTTGTTTCAACGGCTACCAGTGAATTAGCAGGCACTTCGATCTCTGCTAGATATGGTTACCCTTACAATAACGTTCCAGGATCAGGTCAGAAGCTAGGACCAATCTCCTTCCCTTCGATCTTTGGCGTAACGATTCCAGTTAATCCAGCTCAAGACTTTGTTCTAAAGCCACTTGCCACGGTCACAAACGACCCGACATTGGCGAGTTATCTATCAACTTACAATAGCGCTGGAGCATCTCAGGATGGCAAATGGGTCGACGCCTATACTAAGGCTCTTAGTAAAGGAACGGCAGCTGGCGGTGTGGTAAGTGTACCGAGTGGGCAATATGGTCCTGTTCCGTACATGATGAACTCGCTACTACGTCTCGCAAGCTCAGGCGGCCTTGATGCTTCATTGGTTGCTGGAACTGGATTCTACGGAACCGACTATACCAAGCCTCTGCTCTTTTTGGCAGATGGTGGATATATGGCAGGAATTGCACAAAAGCAACATCTGCTAGGTACTCAGTGGGGAATGATGAACGAGACCGGAAACTACCCTGGCCAAGCGTGGCTGTGGCTGTATACCTTCTGGTATCAGATATCTCCATTCTCGACTTCAGGCAATGCGGACGTTCTGGTATGGTCAATAATCATTGTTCTAAGTTTGGGCATGATGTTGCTACCATTCATTCCGGGTCTTCGGGCAATTCCAGAGAAAGTAAAGCTCTATAGGCTTATTTGGCGAGATTATTATCGCGAGGTTGAGTCAGAGAAGATCGACTAGATATAAGTCAAAGAAACCTTAAAGATTCTTCTTATAGTAGCAATAAATATTTCAAATCAACAAGGAAGCCTATCGACAATTGTCGATAGGCTTCCTTTACGAGTGGGGTAAATATTGGCTTCTGTGTGCTTAAATTATTCAAGTTCAGAGTTTTGGATCGACTGCTGTTTTAGATTAGATCTATAAGTTTTCAAATGTTAGGTTGTCGGCAATTGGGCGTCTTTAGAATCTGATAAAGTGACAGAATGCTCCTTTTATTGGTGGCTGTATATTTGTGACAACTAGAGGATTGACCCGAGCGGACTTGGAAATAGATTGGTAATTGTTGTCCTTTGATGTATCTGTAAATTCGTAACTTGTCCCGCTTCAAGCTATGCAGCGTCGAGCTTTTATTTGAGTCGGTAAAATCAATTTAAATATTTTGCTAATGAGATCTGTCGAATGCCCCAAATACTCTTTAATTCACAGTTAGCGTAGACTTGGTAACTAGACATGGCAGGACTTTTCGTTCGACTTAGTGACCTTGGACCCTTTGAATAGCGACTCTTTTAGGTAAGGATTGATAAGTGACAACATTTGATAGAAACGGCCTTGAGATGCTTACTGGCCAGGAATGCCTTGATTTGCTAGAGAGTCGAGACTTCGGACGTATTGGCTTATCGGTAAATGCCTTACCTGCTATTTTGCCAGTTAATTATAGATTTGTAGACGGTGTTATTATCGTTCTCTCGGCCAGCGGTGCGAAGCTTTCCGCTGCGACCAACAAGTCGGTCGTGGCTTTTGAAGTAGATGAATATTCGAGTGAAGACGAATATGGCTGGTCGGTGCTGGCGATAGGAGTTGCCTTTCGCTTGGATGAAGAGCCCACTTTGATTTCTAAGATAGATAATGTTATGGAAGTTTGGATCGATGCGGATTCCGCAAGTCTTCTTGGAATACGCCCCGACATCATATCTGGTAGGCGTATCTCTGGACCGAAGAATATTCGAGCCTTTGGTCGATAAATTGAAAGATGGGTTTATACCAGACTAGATTTGGACTGCCAATTTGCTGAGATATAGCCGCTCAGGAAAGCAGAAAGTTAGGAATCTATTTCATCCAAAGTTCCCTGAGCGTTCTTCCGAGGTTTACTGCGTGATCTCCAAATCTTTCGTAAAACCTGGCAATCAATGCGAGTTCGATTGTCACTGGAATAGGAAGCCCACCCGAGGCTAACTCTGCTACCAATGCGACTTGAAGGTCGTCGAGTTCATCGTCTAAGGATTCGACGGTAGACTGGTGGGTGCATTCGTGATCAGCAAAATCATCGGCTGTTAGCATCCACATTTTGAGACCTATCTCTCCCATTTGGGCGATTATCCCTCTCATTCGTGGAGTCAGTTCGGCTGTTACATTTTGTAGGGCGCGTCTGGCGATATGCTCTGCTAGATCTCCAGAACGTTCTAGTTCGGGGATTATTCTTAAAATTGAGATGAGATAGCGCATAGCGCTTTCCTCAGGAACCGTGGTAAGGAGAACTTCGTAGGAGAATCTCTGAATGTTCTTGTATAGTTCATCCACCATGGAGTCGCGGCGTATTAAGTCTCGAGCAATATGGTGATCGCCTGAAAGGAGTGCTTCGGTGGCGCCGGATAGGTGGCCACCCACTAAGCCAAAGAGTTGGATTACGAGTGTCTCGATCGATTGAAACTCATTTGTCTCCAATAATTTGTTCAGATAGGGACCCCGATCAGAATTATTCAAAAGTGACTCCCCCGGATCCTTAACTTTTGCATTAGGTGCGACTCCTTGTGCCCTTATATCTTAGGACGAAAGAGTGCGAGCCGTAGGCACTTAACTTTGAATTGTATTTGTTACTACGGCTAACGCCTATAGATAAACTGCTTTGCTCAATTACTCGAAGACCGGTGCTTTTCGAACGGCTCTTTTCATCTCGTAGAAGTCTTCCCGACTGGCTAAAACCTTGTAAGCGCCATAGACTTCAATGGCATCTTGTCCCTTTGGGATCGTGCTCATGACAGGGCCAAAGAGTGAGGGTCCATTTTCTCCGAAGGTGATGATCGGGGTGCCAACATCTCGTCCTGTGCGCTCTAGCGCTGTGTTGGTCTCTGCGGTGATTAGTGTATCGTAAGTTGAATCACTAAAGGCGCCCTCGAATTCCTGATCGAGGCCTGCTCGCTTTAGGATCGGCGCTATGGACTCGCCGGCTATGTAGCGTTCACGGTTCTTATTTGTGTGGAGTTCGGTTCCAATTTCTCGGTACCAACGGGCAACTCCGTCGTTTCCGGAGTCTTGTCTAACTGCGGCTGCTACGCGAAGCAGATTGTGGCCCAAGCCGTGGATATTTGTGTATCCTTGTGGAAATTCCGCTTCGTAATCTCTTGATGAGTTGACAACCGCAAGTGAGATAAACCTCCAGGTAGGTTCGACGACTTGTTGGTTGGCTAGATCATCAATCCATCTGGAAGTAACCCACGCCCAAGGGCAGATCGGGTCGAAGAAGAACTCTATTTTGTCCAAGATAACTCGTTTCCTTTTTGTGACTCTATTGTTGACTTGGTTGATCAACAAATTGGCTTTTGTTTTGTTCCCAGCTTTGGGAGGACGGTAAAGGGGATTTTACCTTCCAACTATAAGTTTTGGAGCATATTGGTCGAATGGTAACGCGCGATGGATTTGGTGAAGGTGGCTAAATAGCTAGATGCCATGGCTCTATAGTCAAATCGTTCTAGAGCCTCCTTTCGACATGTGGAACGAGAGATTTGATCGATGTGTTCTATGGCCTTCACCATTGACTTGAGATCTTGGGTCACATATCCGGTTCTTTCGTTGGTGATGATTTCGGGAACAGCGCCTCGATTGAACGCTATGACAGGCGTTCCACAGCTGAGAGCCTCAATGATCACAAGGCCAAATGATTCTTCCCAACGTACGGGGAATATTAGACCGCTAGCGTTTGCCAAGAGGTTTATCTTGTCTGTGCCGCCCACCTCGCCAATCCACGTAACGTCGTTTCCCAACTTGGGAGAGATGAACTCCTCGAAGTAGTTGAGTTCACCTTGTTCCTGACATTTTGCTGCAATTATAAGAGGATATCCGGATTGACGAGAGGCTTCTATGGCGATATGAGCACCTTTGAATTGTGTCATTGATCCCAAGAATACCAAGTAGTCGTCACTGGGATGCGACGTTGGACGATAGACATCGGTGTCTATTCCATGGTGAATTACTGTTGTGATATTGACGTCTACCGCCAGCTCGGCCTGTCGGTTGGAGATCGCAACGATCGGTGTATGTCTAGAGATCGCACCATAAAGTGCCCGGTATTGCTCATCCATGATTCGATGTGCTGTCAATACCGCAGGCGTGGAGGTAAGTGACGCCATTTGGGAGCCGATAAGCGTGTGGTCGCTGACGCAGTCCCATTTGGTCGATCTGAGCGCGTCTATAAATGCGTTGTGGCGCGCTATGAGTGGTTCGGGTTGTGAGTAGTTTTGATTTGCACTTTGTCTAAGGCTCTGAAAATGGATGATATTGTGATCGCCGTCGATGTTGAGATTTCCAGGCGAGACGATTCCAACTTCAGCCCCCAAAGCGTCAAGGCCCTTTGCTAAATTTGCGCAAAAGGACTCAATTCCACCGTAGGTGCGGGGTGCAACTTCGTGCCAGGGTGTTGAGTTTATGAGGATCCTTAATGTCAATTGCTTCTCTGATTTCAACTTGTTTTACATATTACAATGGATGGTCTTTTGGATAATATTACTTCGTATTTATAGATTTATGAACTTCTCGCCTAGTGATCTGCGAGAAAACATATAGGTTGCCTCGGCATGATTGATTTGGATATATTCTCAACTAACGAGCATATTGATAGCAAAAGGCGATCCAATAAATTGTTATGATTATTTGCAGTAGTGATCGACAATCATTATTTGCCCAAGCAACAGAGCGCATCGTGTGCTTCGCACATATATCACTGGGACCGCTATAAGTTGGTTAATTTTTAGACACAGCTTTATAATTTGAGTTAATGTATGAGCTATGCTGTGGTTGTTAATCATCAATGTTTTGATTATAGAATCTCCTATTTTCATGCTTGAGTTCTATCTTATTTTTCAGTAGTAACCATAGCAGAGCAATTGAGAGTTTCGAATTCAGAGAGGTCTGCGTATTTATATTAATTTTATATTTTGCTATTTCACATATTTATCTTCAGTGAATTGCCAGATAAATTGTCACTTTCCAGCGTTGAATCCTTCGGAGATTGGGAGGAATGAACCAATATATTCCAGACCAATGACATTGTATTAATGGTAAATTAGGTAATATGGTTTTTGTTTGAGGAAGTGCTCTATCTATTGCGAAAAGTCTTCAGATGGCTTTATAAAGGTAATTAGAAGTGAAATGAACCAATTGATAGGTCGTGGCTATTGAAGCCTTAGATATTTGGCTCTCCTAACCCTCATGTGGGTCACCAAGACCCCATAACCGATAAGTAACGCCTGTACGATAAGAACTTCTGGGTCTTTAAAAGCATTGAATGAAACGTGCACGGTTTGTGACCTCTAAATTTGAAGTTACTAACACACAGATTTAGGAGATCTAACCGTGCACGCTAACTCTCTAGTCAAGCAGTTGCTTGACGTTAAAGGTGCCATTGTCAACGATATTTTTATCTCAAAAGATGAAATTGTTGTAGATGTCAAACTTGCACGATCCAAGCTCGCATGTCGTAAATTCAAAACAAAATACCGCTACGACATCAGAACTGTCAACTCACGCTGGAGACATCTTGACATGGGAATACGTCGTACTTGGATCTCTTGTGCCCTACGGAGACTTAAATGCCCCAATCATGGAGTAATCACTGAGTCAGTGCCATTTGGGTGACCGGTATCTGAATCTCGCTTCACGAGAGACTTTGAACATCTAGTTGCCTGGTCAACCGCAAAGATGGATAAAACAACAGTTACGAAGCTCACCCGGATTGCTCAGAAAACAGTTGGTACGATCTGTGAGAGAGTAGTAGCCAAAGAGATCGATCCAAAGCGACTAGAGAAGCTCTCAATAATAGGGGTAGATGAGATTGCCTATCGTAAACACCATAAGTACATAACCCTTGTAACAGATCATGAAACTGGAAAGATCGTCTATGGAGCAGAAGGAAAAAGCGCTAAGAGTCTAGATGGGTTCTTTGATGAGCTTGGTTCGGAACGAACCAAGCTCATCAAAGTAGCAACAATGGACATGGGACCAGCTTTTGCTAAAGCTTTCGCTGATCATGCACCAGATACTCAAATCGCACTCGATCCTTTTCATGTCGTTAAATTGGGCACTGAGGCCCTGGAGGAGGTAAGATGCGACCTATGGCGCCAACTGAGAAAACTTCCTACTCCAGATTACGCCCGTAGGTTTGTGAGTGCAAGATGGGCATTACTAAAGAATCCTGGTGATTTGACTCAACGCCAAAATGAGACTCTACGTCAAATAAAGTCAACCGCTGCAATACTCCTAAAGCCCTTAGAGATGAAAGAATCCCTAAGAGGGATATTCGGTAGTGGATTATCCAATGACGAAGTAGCCGAGTTCTTGGATTCCTGGTGTGCTCGTGCTTCACGATCACGGATACCTAGCTTTGTCAGATTATCAAAGACAATTCGAATCCATAAAGCTGGAATTATGGCTGCTATTGAACTTGGTGTCTCTAATGGAAGAGTTGAGGGTCTAAATAATAAAATTAGATCCATCATTGCTAGATGCTATGGTCTTCACTCTGCAAAATCAACACTTGCTTTGGTGATGCTTTCATGCGGTCCGATTGATCTCAAGCTCCCCTACGAAAGGGTTGCTTGATCCACATCTATGTTAGGAGAGCCAGATATTTCAAGTAGGCGGATATTTTAAATAGGCCACGTCTTGATTGTATTGAGTTATTTTTGGATGAGCTTTGGTGTTATTACCCTAAATCCGTGATCCTCATGGTGCTAGATCTCGATCTAAGGCTTCTCTGGGTTAATGCGCATGATTAGTGGGTAATGGCTAGTAATGAGGCGATGATCTCGCCAACAACCAGCTTTGGAGTTGACCGGTGCTGGTCGTTGGCGAGATCTATGCTATGACTTGTATTGTTTTCTAGTGCGCAAAGTTGGACGCTGTTACGAAGGAATTCTGCCCGACATGTCAGCATTTCGTGCCGCTTTGTTGACAAGGTCCGGTATAAGGTCGGCGAGTTCTTCGACGCTCCAACGATCGTTCTTGTCGATTGCTGGTCCGCCATGCCATCCTTCAGCAACGTCTATATGGCCGCCCACTACATCGAAGACTCTTCCTGTGATCGCCTTGGAGGCGGAGGAGCCCAAATAAACAACCAGTGGTGATATGTTCTCAGGTGCAAAGATGTCAAAGGCTTCTGGCTTCTCATCGTTGGACGCAAAGCCAAGGTTGGCGGTCATTCGTGTTAGTGCCGCGGGAGCCACGGCATTGACAGTGATTCCGTAACGGGCTAGCTCTTGGGAGGTTATGACCGTAAAGGATGCTATCCCAGCTTTCGCGGCACCGTAGTTAGATTGGCCGACGTTGCCATATATGCCGCTCGAAGAAGAGGTGTTGATTATACGAGCATCATTGGTGTGGCCCTCCTTTGCGCGCTCTCGCCAATAGGTCGCGGCCCATCGGCTTGGTGCAAAGGTTCCTCGAAGGTGTACGCGGATGACCGCGTCCCATTCCGCATCTGTCATATTGATGAGCATTCGGTCCCTGAGAATTCCAGCATTGTTTACCAGAACGTCTAAGGTGCCAAAGGCTTCGACTGCGCTATTGATTAACCGTTGGGCGCCTTCCCAATCTGAGACGTCATCGCCGTTTGCGACCGCTTCTCCGCCCATAGCACGGATTTCATCGACCACTTCGCCAGCTGGTCCAATTGACGAGCCACTGCCGTCGACCTCGGCTCCAATATCGTTGACTACAACTTTCGCACCTTGACGGGCAAATTCCAGAGCGTGTGCTTTTCCGATGCCTCGGCCAGCTCCAGTTACTATTACAACTCGATCTTCGCAGATACCTGCCACTTTTTAACTCCTTGGGGATATTCCAGGCGGCAAAAGCCGCTTTGGAGGTCGTTATGTTACTAGATGGTAATATCCAATATAGTTTGCCACAAAACAATACATCAGGGTCAAGTGAAAATGTCGCTCAAACAGCTTTTCCCGTCTCATTTCTAAGTCCGACCGGAAGGTGCTGGTGAGATTTTCAGGCCTGATTGGCTTAGAGATCTTCAAGGTATCTGGCGTATGCCTCTTGGAAATTTGTACCTATGGGCCAATTTGGACGAACTGAAGAACTCATCTACGATATCAAGAACGGTCTTGACGGCCGCAGAATGCGCGACCCTTTTTCGCCGTGCTATCCCTACTCTGCGGGGAGGCAGTCCGGTAATCTCGACAATTCCTAACCGTTCGACCATGAAGCCTGGAATTGCAGACGTTGGTGCAATGGTTGGTGCGAACCCATCGAATGCCATGGAGGCTAAGAGCCGTATCCCATCAATTTCTGCTTTAGGTTGGAGCGTGATACCTACTTGCGTTGCGATCAATTCGATTTGGTCACGAAATTGGGTGCCTCGGGGAGGCAGCAGAAGTGGCTCGTTATCAAGGTCAGCCAAGGTGATTGCCTCTCTATTTGCTAGTCGATGTTCTTTGGTCGTAATCAGCACCAGAGGTTCTTCAAAGGCGGCCCTGAAGGCCAGTTCATCGGTGTTGGTGGGTCGAGTCATGATTGCAAACTCAAATGCATTTGAATAGACTCTTGCTTCCAGTGCAGAGGTTGTTCCTTCTGCAACTTCTATTTTGAGGTTGGGATGGCGAAGGGATAATTCGTTGATCAGCGGAGGTACGAACCATCGAGCAACCGTTCCTACCATCCCTATCCTAACCCGACCCCTGACGTCATTTTTTAGTCCGGAGATGTCGGAATCGATGGCGTCCAACTCCGCCAAGAGGCGCCTTGCACGTAAAGCTACCGCACGACCTTCTTGCGTCAACGACCCGCTCTTCCTGTCGATTAAGATTGCACCGACAGAATCTTCTAGCCGCGAGAGGTGGGCTGAGATATTAGATTGAACTGTTCCTAGTGCATGGGCGGCTTGTGAGAAGGACTTGAAGTCTTCTATTGCTAGGAGGGCGCGAAGTTGCCGTAATTCGATCATAAAATATGATTCTAGCTATCGTACATTACTGATAGAGAGATAATTGCACATTGACTATTATGTTTATTAGCAAGATAACGGATCCCCCCTCCAGCTTGCAAATTAGAAGAAGGCCAGCTCCCCCCGCTGGCCTTCTTTTTTACTCTGCCGGCCTGGACGTCTATCTGTGGTCGCCCTCTTTTTGATCTGGCGGATCGTGAGATTACAGTTCTCGATGATCTGGAAGATTATCCTCTTTGTGCTGCTCGGATGTTCTTTGGTGGGCTTGAGATGTTCTGGCATTTCGAACGGTGTTTTAGTTTTATAAGTTTACATCACTGCCAAAGTCCTATGTTGACCTCCTTGATTGAATCGACTTTGAATACTGCATCTTTCTTGAGATCTTTCTTGAGCATGGACTCTTTTTAGCTGGGACGTATTGTTCTGATATAGCTGTCATCATATGAAATTTTCAATTTGGACTTTTAAGAAGTTGTGCTTTGACGGGAGATTTGACGGTGGCGAATTTCAGTGAGGAATATAGGTCGGGCTCTTATTCGTCAGATGAATATTACCTTTAGATAGGAATTGAAGGTTCTTCAGCTGAAAAGTGTTGATGTGTTCGTAGATTCAGATTATTTAAAAACTAGTTGGAATCCGCGATTGAGGGAAAATTTTCCGCCAAAGTTAGGACCAGAGCCACATCTTTACTATCCCAAGATGAGATTTCCTTCTCTGTGGACTTCTAGCCCCTATGTGCTCGCTGTCGTGACTACTAGGGAATATCTTCGCAAACTAGCTTTAAAACCGTGATTTGGGTGATTTAGTTGTTGTGATATTTATTCGCTATGTTGCCTGGATATCGAGCGATGTTATGCTGATTTAGGCTTGCAAACCTCCGGCGTGGCCAGGCAATCTTATGTGCTCTAATAGGAGTTTATTATGTGCTTAAAATGCAGGAGTCTCCCTGGTGGGTTCGCCCAAGGTGCTAATTGATATTTAGATGAGTCACCTAGGTATTTCGTCTTTGTTGTTGCATAGGTGTGTCGATGTGGCTTGTTGAGATGGCGGGTAATCATCGGCCTATACGTATTTTGGCTCTCCTAACCCTCATGTGGGTCACCAAGACCCCATAACTGATAAGTAACGCCTGTACGATAAGAACTTTTGGGTCTTTAAAAGCATTGAATGAAACGTGCACGGTTTGTGACCTCTAAATTTGAAGTT
Organism: Acidithrix ferrooxidans; assembly: GCF_000949295.1. GTDB lineage: Bacteria > Actinomycetota > Acidimicrobiia > Acidimicrobiales > Acidimicrobiaceae > Acidithrix > Acidithrix ferrooxidans. The sequence goes on along the minus strand of NZ_JXYS01000002.1, from coordinate 8,918 downwards.
ACTAACACACAGATTTAGGAGATCTAACCGTGCACGCTAACTCTCTAGTCAAGCAGTTGCTTGACGTTAAAGGTGTCATTGTCAACGATATTTTTATCTCAAAAGATGAAATTGTTGTAGATGTCAAACTTGCACGATCCAAGCTCGCATATCCACCGTGTTGTTGAATAAGCCGTAAATTCAAAACAAAATACCGCTACGACATCAGAACTTGTCAACTCACGCTGGAGACATCTTGACATGGGAATACGTCGTACTTGGATCTCTTGTGCCCTACGGAGACCGAAATGCCCCAATCATGGAGTAATCACTGAGTCAGTGCCATTTGCACGACCGGTATCGTAAATCTCGCTTCACGAGAGACTTTGAACATCTAGTTGCCGGCTCAACCGCAAAGATGGATAAAACAACAGTTACGAAGCTCACCCGGATTGCTCAGAAAACAGTTGGTACGATCTGTGAGAGAGTAGTAGCCAAAGAGATCGATCCAAAGCGACTAGAGAAGCTCTCAATAATAGGGGTAGATGAGATTGCCTATCGTAAATACCATAAGTACATAACCCAAGTTATTTAGAGCCCGTAACAGATCATGAAACTGGAAAGATCGTCTATGGAGCAGAAGGAAAAAGCGCTAAGAGTCTAGATGGGTTCTTATGTGAGCTTGGTTCGCAACGTTCCAAGCTCTCACACAAGTAGCAACAATGGACATGGGAGCAGCTTTTGCTAAAGCTTTCGCTGATCATGCACCAGATACTTAGGTCGCACTCGATCCTTTTCATGTCGTTAAATTGGGCACTGAGGCCCTGGAGGAGGTAAGATGCGACCTATGGCGCCAACTGAGAAAACTTCCTACTCCAGATTACGCCCGTAGGTTTGTGAGTGCAAGATGGGCATTACTAAAGAATCCTGGTGATTTGACTCAACGCCAAAATGAGACTCTACGTCAAATAAAGTCAACTGGTGGAAAACTCTGGAAAGCCTACGAGATGAAAGAATCCCTAAGAGGGATATTCGGTAGTGGATTATCCAATGACGAAGTAGCTGAGTTCTTGGATTCCTGGTGTGCTCGTGCTTCACGATCACGGATACCTAGCTTTGTCAGATTATCAAAGACAATTCGAATCCATAAAGCTGGAATTATGGCTGCTATTGAGCCCCCTAGCTTGAAAAGGGTGTCTCCAACGGAAGGCTTGAGGGTCTAAACAATATATTAGATCCGCCATTGCTAGATGCTATGGTCTTCACTCTGCAAAATCAACACTTGCTTTGGTGATGCTTTCATGCGGTCCGATTGATCTCAAGCTCCCCTACGAAAGGGTTGCTTGATCCACATCTATGTTAGGAGAGCCCGTATTTTTACCGGAGATCATTCCCGAATAGCAATTACCTCCTAAGTTACGTAATTTTGTAAACAGTGGTGGATGCCTTTATCTTTATGATATTTTCCTCATTTGGAGGTTTTTTGTGTGCTAGAACTGTGATCTCGAGAACTATTGATAAGAGAGATGAGAGAGAATATATGAAGCATTTGAAGGGGTCTTTATCAGCCCTGGCGCTATTGGCTGGCGCATCTATTCCGCTGGTAAATTCGACTCCAGTTGGAGCGTCGAATAGTTTTTCCTGCGCTACTTCGTCTTTGGCAACTCCGAATATTTCAGCGAAGCCCACGGTTAGTACCTGTACCACGGTGGCCCCCGATGGGTCAAAGGAGCTGATCCAGATACCTTCTAACTTCAATGGCAATTTGATTTTGTATAGTCATGGTTATGTCTTTTCTGGAAATCCGCTCACCGCTGTCGACGCTTTCTCGGCGGGAACTGCTTCAATTTTATTAGCAGAGGGAGATGCCCTGGCGGGTTCGAGCTATGCGAAGAATGGATGGGGAGCAGTTCAAGCTGCACTTGTGGATCAAATTACGACTCTCAATGACGCTAAGAGCTTGATTGCTACTAATGACCCTGCGGTTTTGGGCCAGACTTTGTCGTCCAATGCGGTTAGCGCTACATATGCGACTGGCGTTTCCTTGGGTGGAATGATTACAGCTGCGCTAGTGCAGCAAAACCCGAGCACTTTTACTGGGGCTATGCCGGCTTGTGGAGTCGTTGGTGGTGGTGTGACCGCTTGGAATCGAGCCCTCTATTCCGAGGTTGCCTTTAAGACGCTATTTGATCCAACAGGGTCTCTATTGACGACTGGTATCTCACCAGGAGCAGCAACGAGCAACTATGCAAGCGCCGATGCTATCTTGGCTGGAGCCCTTTCAAAGGCGAGTTCCTCGGCAGCTACCGCGGCGCGCCTAGCATTGGTAGCTGCCCTTGGTAGCGTGCCGACTTGGTTTTCCCAAGCTCCTTCTGGCACGCCTACTTCTACTGAAATTCCATTTCAATCGAGTGCCACTGCACCTAACTTATCCACCGCATCGGGACTGCAGTCTGCTCTATTAGGCCAAGCTGACTGGATGTTTTATGTAGATTTTCCTTTTGCTTTTGGTCCGGGGAGATCTGACCTTGAGTCTGTAGCTGGCGGTAATCCATCTTGGACTAACGGCGTCAATTACGCTCAAGTGCTCGCTAATTCGCCAGACTATGCTGAAGTCCAAGCACTTTATGCGGCTGCTGGAATTTCATTGAGCTCTGATTTGGCTTCAATTCAAGGTACAACTCCGATTTCGGCAAACCCATCATCGTTGCACTATCTGCAAAGTTATTTCTCATTCAATGGGAATATACAAATCCCGGTACTTACGATGCATACAACCAATGATGGATTGGTGCCACCTGAGAATGAGACTTCCTATGCTAATGCAGTGGCGGCGAGCGGTAATTCAAACTTATTGAATCAAGTTTACGTAAACGATCCGGGCCACTGTGCCTTTAGCGCCGCCGAATATGCCAGTGGACTTCATGGCCTAATGTCGCGAGTAGCCACTGGTTCTTGGAGCGGCGCAACACCGGCGGCACTTAATGCATATGCCGCCAAGTACTATAGCGACCCTAGTTACAATGCAGCTGCTGACTCTAGTCCGCGGACTTTCCCAAGCAACGTTTATCCGGCACCCCCAGCTTTTGATACTTCTGGATTTACCCCAGGTGTTCCACTTGGGCAAATCCAATCGGGATATCTTCTTGCGGCAAAGGACGGAGGGGTCTTTGCCTTCAATGGATCATTCAGAGGATCGATGGCTAGCGTTAAACTCAATGCGCCAGTAGTGGGAATAGCTCGTACACCCGATGGTCAAGGCTATTGGTTAGTCGCAAGCGATGGTGGAGTCTTTAGCTTTGGAGATGCTAAGTTCCAAGGATCTCTTGGTGGAACTCACCTGAATGCACCTATTGTTGGAATTGCATCGACTCCCGATGGGAAAGGCTATTGGTTAGTCGCAAGCGATGGTGGAGTCTTTAGCTTTGGAGATGCTAAGTTCCAAGGATCTCTTGGTGGAACTCACCTGAATGCACCTATTGTTGGAATTGCATCGACTCCCGATGGGAAAGGATATTGGTTAGTCGCAAGCGATGGTGGAGTCTTTAGCTTTGGAGATGCTAAGTTCCAAGGATCTCTTGGTGGAACTCACCTGAATGCACCTGTTGTTGGAATTGCATCCAGTGGATCCGGTCAAGGATATTGGTTAGTCGCAAGCGATGGTGGAGTCTTTAGCTTTGGAGATGCTAAGTTCCAAGGATCTCTTGGTGGAACTCACCTGAATGCACCAATAGTGGGAATCAAGTATTACGCCCCGTTGAACGGCTACAGCCTTGTCGGGGCTGATGGTGGAGTCTTCAACTTCAACTCAAGCTATGACGGTGGAGTTGCCTCAATTCACTTAAATGCGCCAATTGCGGCAATTGCATAGGAATGACAAAAGCCTATATTTGAGGATCCATCTTTAGATAGGATTTTATCCTTCACACAGGGGTGTTCAATGGATTAGCTGCCCCATGTTACAGGGGAAATATGGCCCGTGGGTCGAAGGTGGTGAACGATTAATCGTTCACCACCAAATTTATCTCTTCATCTTCAACCAAAATGACACTCACTATGGCGCTGCATCTAGGGCGGGACGACCAATTGAATAAATCCCTAGGAAATCGCGATTAGCGGAACTGAGCAAGCTCTTTTTTCAAGGAGTGCATGGGATCGTTAATCCAAAGCTCTTAAGTAATTTGGCCATTGTGCTTGTGACGCTTTATAAAAGTAACAAAATTCTCCAAAGGGCAACGAGCAAGCGCCTGGAGTGTTTGTAGCCCTTTAAAATTATAAGCAATTTGCCATAAAAGGTCTATTTTGTGGACCGGATCTATCTTGTTTCTCATGGCCGTTGACAGACGTTGATAGGGTTTGGGAAGTTCGCTGCTAACAGCCCCTAGGATTTTAGCTGGACAATGGTCCTTGGATCTTGAGAATTTTCGGGGAATTGACAAAAGACAAGAACAAGATCGCTCCTCGACAGTTCGGTATTTGTATAAGTTCTTTCTCTTGTGGGACAACCGCCCTAATATTCCAGCGGTAAAGGAGGTAGATGAGAGCTTAGGGGTGAAATCTAAAGGCGAGCTATCTAACTTTGAGGTCGTTATCTTTTTGGATCGATGGAGTCTTCATGTCTTTGCGATAGCAAATAGTCAGCTTCTTTTCATTGTAAATGGCAATTTGAACCCGCATGAAGGAAGATATGACTGGTGTTGAACCTAGCGCCTTGATCAAAAATGCTCTCATTTAACCATCAGGTTGAGTCTTTAAATAGATAAGATTCGACTGATTGGCACATAGAGACGTTGGCCTCTATTGGCCAGAGCCAAAGCTCAAGATGGTGGCGCACTCTTCCTGAGCCGAATGAGACAGAACGCCCTATTAGAGGGTTGGTAGGCCTGCATCTCTAACGATGGAGTCATTTATATTTTTGTAAATTATGTGATTATATTTGAGGCAATGACTTCTCGAGATTAGATTGATCTGTATAACTTTTGCGCCGCCAAGTATCGAGTGGATCGGATGTTTTCGATTGTGCAACCTGACTGTTTAACTACTTCTGTTGAGGTTAAGTTGTGATTTTGTAAATATGCTCTAGTCGTATGAGGCACCGTTAAGGCGTTGGGTTGGCATGTGTTCGATGATATTAAGGTTGCCTAAAAATTGATTTCGAGAAAAGTTTCTGGTTTTACTCGATTCCTAGCCGGACCGTTAGCGACAATTGTTGGTAGAGCTTCGAGGGCTAGTGGTCGGGGCTCAGGGGAAGCAGTAGCTGGTTTGATATTAAATCGGCTTGATCCAGGTGGTATCGAACGCATCTCGAGGGACAAGTCGATTGTTTTGGTGAGTGCAACTAACGGCAAAACGACTACTACAGCCATGTGTGTTTCGGTGTTATCGAAAGTTGCGCCGGTCTTCACTAATGCGTCTGGAAATAACATGACTCCTGGCGTAGCCTTGGCTTTGGAGAATTCGAATAAATCGAAGATCGGAGTTCTTGAAGTTGACGAAGCGCATTTAGGTGAAGTCGCACGACGTACTGGCGCGCAGTGGCTAGTACTCATGAATCTCTCACGGGATCAGTTGGACCGCATTAGTGAAGTCAAATCCTTGGCGCTTCGTTGGAAGAAATTGATCGACCAAAATCCCGAAATTTCCGTGATTGCTAATGTAAGTGATCCCCACATACATTTTGCGACAATGAATTGCAACAAAGTAGTTCGTGTTGCGCTTGGTAATCAGTGGAAACTGGATTCGACAGTATGCCCTGTCTGTGATTCGGCGCTTGAGTTTGGCAAAAATGAGTTTTATCGTTGTATTGATTGTGACTTTCGAATGCCTACTGCCAAATATAGCTTCGAAAGCGAGGTGCTCTATAGGGATAAGTCGGCGATCGGAACAGTCCATGTCGGACTTCCTGGTCATTTCAATGCGTGCAATGGGGCATTGGCAGCTATCTTGGGAATTGAGTGGGGCCTATCCCCAGAGGATGCACTCCTGAGTGTTTCCAAGGTTCGAACCGTAGCGGGACGCTATGACACGATCGAACATAAGGGTCTTTCGCTGACAACTTTGATGGCTAAAAATCCAGCCGGTTGGCAAGCGTTGATAGATATGTTAGCTAGTGATGAGCGAGACATCGTAATTGGTATCAACGCCAGAGTGGCAGACGGTAGAGATACTTCGTGGCTTTACGATGTAGACTTCGGGCGTTTTTCAACCCGTCGGGTTATATGTTTTGGCGATCGACGATGGGATATTGGCCTTCGTCTTAGCTATGCCAATGTAGATCATGAGGTTGTTGAATCTTTCGAACGGGCTCTGAGCCACGTCGTTGGCTCTGAGGCTGTCGTCGTTGGAAACTACACCGCGTTCCAGGATGCGAGATCGACCCTTAGGGTATCGAGTCGCCCAAATATCAACGGAGGTGTCTAAGGATGGCTACGTCCAAGTTTAAAGTGGTGTTGGTCTATCCAGATCTTTTGGGCACATATGGCGATTCGGGCAATGCTGAGATATTAGTGAGGCGGGCAACTCTTCGAGGAGTTGATGCTGAGCTGAGGGTGGTCCACTCTCAGGAACGCTTAGATGATTCAGGTGATGTTTATGTTCTAGGCGGAGGGGAGGATGGACCCCAACAGGCGGCAGTCGATGCTCTGCGGAGAGATGGAGTCTTGAAAGAGGTTCATCAGCAGGGTCGTCAAATATTAGCCATTTGTGCCGGATTTCAGATAATTGGGGAGTCCTTTGCAACCTCGGACGTGGATAACGTCCCAGGGTTGGGCCTGATACCGGTCGTTACGCGGCGCGGTCGCCAGCGGCGTTGTGTCGGCGAGCTCCTCTGTGAGGCGTCGTCGGAGCTTGGAATTGCGTTGTTAAGTGGATATGAAAACCATGGGGGTCAGACGGAGATATTGGATGGTAATCCGTTAGGGCGTGTGATCCGCGGGGTTGGAAATAGATACGAAGACACCCAGGACGGTTATTTGTCGGATAACGTTATAGCAAGTTATGCTCATGGGCCCCTTCTTGCTAGGAATCCTGCGCTAGCCGATCGACTTTTGGAGAGGGTTCACGGACTCGAACTAGAGTCGCTTCGAAGGCGCGATATAGGTATCGAAGCTGAGAATTTGAGGCGTGAGCGAATCAAAGAGGTTCAAGGCAATAAGGGGTCCGTTCGCACCCTTATGAGACGGTTAACGCAACCTAACTCTAGGACTGTTTGATAACTCTAGCCTTCAGAGTTCTTGTCGGAAAATCTAATTCAGTCAAAGATAGGGCAAAGATAGAGGAGTCATGGAAACGGTATACCCAGGAAAATAAAAGGAACGAGTGCTGAGGAAGTTCTTATGTTTAGCTGATGGTTGGGGACGAAGCTGTTCGCATCTAGTTCGGCATACATAGGTACTTATCAGTGTCGCAGTGATGTATTGTACTTTAGGTCATGGGACAACTGGTACCTATCGCCATAGCAGCAAAAGAGCTTGGCGTGCATCCTGACACGCTTCGGCGATGGGAAGTAGAGGGCCGCATAGTTCCAGCCGAGCGCACTGCTGGTGGCAGAAGACGCTACGACTTAGCCAAGCTGCACCACCTCGCTCCACGCCAGAGACCATCAGCGAGAGCGACGATTGCCTATGCCAGGGTATCCACAAACCAACAGAAGGACGACCTGGTGCGCCAGGTGGCACTGCTCGAATCCTTCTGCGCGGCAAACGGGTGGATCTACGAGGTCATCTCCGATGTGGGATCAGGACTCAACTACCATAAGCGGGGACTCAAACAGCTTATCTCCAGGATCTGTTCAGGCGAGGTCGGTCGGCTTGTGTTTAGCCATAAGGATCGACTGCTTCGTTTTGGGTCAGAACTCGTCTTGTCCCTTTGTGAGCATTTCGGAGTTGAAGTCGTAATCATCAACGCTAGCGAGGATTCCACCTTTGGAGAAGACCTGGCAAACGATGTCATCGAGATCGTAACCGTTTTCTCGGCCAGGTTGTACGGGTCGAAAAGCAACAAGAACCAAAAAGTGATGGAAACACTCCAAGCGAAAGCCAGGGAGATCTCACCATGAGCGGTGTATCTGTGTGCTGGTGCTTAACTCAATGGTATTGAGGCTAAATCCATACCCCAGGCTAAAAAGAGGACCGTACGACTCGGAACGCTCCCTCTGTCCACACATAAGCGTGCGCAGATAGACGAGGCGCTCCGCAGTTACAGGGATGCCAAAGATCGTTTCTTGGTGGAGTTGGCTCCTGTGGGGATGTGGAGTTTCCTCGATTCCAAGCGGGACTTCCGAGACGCTATGAAGAAGGCGGACATCTACCCACAGGACGTCAACGTCCACTTGGTAGACCAGGCAGCCTTCGACGCTGTGGACACCTGGGTGCGCCACATCGAGTCAGTCCTGGCCATAGAAAACGTGAAGGCCAAGATCCATAAGCACTATAGAGACAACGAGATGCAGCAACATTTTGCCTATACCTGTCTCACTCGTTACGCATGGATCGGAGAAATCACACAAGGTAGAGTTCCTGCTATCAATTTGAAGGCACTTGTCGGCTTAGGAGGAAAGGAACGCGCCCAGGTTGTGCGTTACTTGCATCGGGTACTGCGTAAGGCACTCTCCAAGCACAAGAACCCGAGGGCACACGCGATGCGGTCGATGGCTCTGGACGAAACCCTGTACGCGACATTCACCACGATTACAATTCCCAAGAACCATACCTATAACCCCGAAGACCGCAGGTGCAGGCAGCCCCATCTGCGCCAGTACGTGAAGATCATCGGAGCCAAGACCAATGCACGGATCGTACACATTCGGTGATCCCGTCAAACAAGCGGTGCTGTAGACACTCGATGATGGCGTAAGGTTGGGGTAGCTGGCCTATCCTCTGTGGCCTAGGGTGGCTGGACACGGCGCTTTAATTGTGATAGTTATAGTTACGTGGCAAAAA
>NZ_JXYS01000001.1 GCF_000949295.1 Acidithrix ferrooxidans | reverse complement strand
CGCATCCGCAAGCGGAGCGAGGAGCGGGCCTAGGCTACGCAGCGCTCCCACCAGAGTCGAAGGAGCGAAGTTGGCCCCTTGCATCGCAAGTGCTGCACATACCCGGTTGATCGGGAGCCCAAGGAGAAACTTCGCCACCACGATATGGGCGAGGAACCCAGCCGACAGCCTACCTTTTGGAACTACCTTCGCTGGTGGTGCGCCAGCTACGACCCCCTTGGTCGCCTTGCAGTTACATCCTCTCCGGTACGTCGGACGGATATGGTCGATGACCCGGACTATCACCTCGACGTCGATCTCCTCGCAGCGTTCCTCTCCGAAAGGCGCATAAGGCGCACCACAGCTCCCACAGACCAACAGCTTGGAATCGGGCTCATGGATCTGTTGTACGCGTGGTAGGTGGTCATAGCTGCGTCGACCATGGCCGCGGTGCCCGAGTTGTTGACCTCTCTTGCGCCTTGGCACCTCATCAGGCTCAGGGTCGCTACTTTCTTCCAAGGCGCCTATTGGTTCTGCGTTCACATCCTGAGCCATCTTCGCCCGTTCGGAGCGACGCCCGAAAGCCTGTTTGGTTAGCTCGACGATCTTGGCTGTGAGTGCATCCACTTTGGCAGACAACTCGTCACGCTCGGACCTAAGGACGACGTTCTCGGCCTCCAGCGAAGCGATCCGCTCGTTGTCGTATTGGCGCACTGTTTTTGCCACGTAACTATAACTATCACAATTAAAGCGCCGTGTCCAGCCACCCTAGGCCACAGAGGATAGGCCAGCTACCCCAACCTTACGCCATCATCGAGTGTCTACAGCACCGCTTGTTTGACGGGATCACCGAATGTGTACCTTAAACTTGAACATAAACCAGTGCTTGGACGGTACCCTTTACCGAATAAAGCAACTGCTTTGGCTTAATGCCATTCCCCATTTAGCCCCTACGAGCTAATAAAGATATAGAGCTCACACTCTGACTTGCTCCTTGAAATCAAGCAAAGAGTATGGGAATGTCGTCGTGTTGAGATAGTCGACTAATTCCTTTGTGACTGGTTCAATCTTGGGAATGAAGCGATTGTGGGTTACAGCAGAGCGCCCTTGCTTCCAAACGTGTTCCTGGGGATTGAGTTGCGGAGAATACGGAGGGAAATGGACTGCTTCGATGTGATGCTCCCTAATTGCCTCTTGAGCGACGCTCCCTCTGTGCCATCCTGCCCCATCCCATATAAGCAGAATCTTCTCTCTTGGGTAGATCTTGCGGATCGCCAGCAGTATGGCCGCTGTTTCATGCATAGTCTGGCGCTCTGTTGCAAATGCATGCTCCTTGCCTGTCTTGAGGTTTAAAAACCCATAGATGCTCCGGTTCATTCTGGTTCCATTGGTCTCAATTACAGCTGGTGTGGTTCCTTTCGGTATCCACACTTTCTGAGTAGTTGTCGCCTGAGTGAGAACCATCTCGTCTTCACAGAGAATCACCGTATCTGGATCAGAGAATGCTTCTTTCAGACGTTCTTGCTGCTCGTCTTTCCATTCAGCTACCGCTTGTGGATCAGCCTTCTCGTACTGTTTGCCCGGCAGATGGAAGCTGAACTTACTTTCCCGAAACAGAACGTAATAGCTAGTCCTAGAGGCATAGAGAACACCGTATCTGCGCTTGAGTACTGTAGCCAGGATCCGTGTTGACCAAAACGGGGAACTGCTATAGCCGTGGTCATTGGGAGTTGTAGTCGTGAGCATGATTGCCACTTCATCTCTTTGAGACTTTGAGAGAAGTACCGGAGCGTTGTTATGGCGCTTGTCCTTGAATGCCTCAGTGCCAATGCTGCGGAATGACCGTCGAATTCGCTGTACATGCTTGACAGAGAGGGCTGTCCTGTTGAGGGGACTCCCATCTTCAAGGGTGAGAACTGCCAGCGCCCGCTTATATTCGTCGATGTTTTCAGTCTTCGCCATGAATGCTTCAATAGTGGCGAGTTCCTCGGGTGTAAGCATGTCATGAGAAGATTAACACACCCCACAAGAAATTAAAAGGGCTCATTGGAGCATTTCAGAGTGTTATGCGAATAGAAAGCCCGAAGCTATTGATCTTTAATACCTCGTAGCAGAGACGAACTTAGTAGGACGTCCGAATAAAGGATATCAAACTATCGGTAGTCCTTGCAAGTCATTTTGTGAATTTAGTCACATTATTTATCGACGAACGCGCGCCGTTCAACTCCCTATGGAATACTCTCAATTGTTCGACCCGCTGCTAATGTTGGTTTCAAATCATAATCAAGATGGACGAAGTTATCGTGAAGCTCAAAGGAGACATTCTTTAAACCTGGGGTCAGCCAAGCAAAGGTGTGGCGAAGATTACCGATAGGAACAAGTAGCTCAACGGAAATACAATGGTAAGTATAGTTGCCGCCTAGGCAGAAAAGCTCTAGAGCCGGCAAATTATCGATGTCACTTTCTACTCAGCAAAGATACCTCCGGTGGACCAAAAAAAAGCCGACGAAAAACTGGACAGTTAAAATAAAGTCGACAGATCCACATTCCAGGAAAAATCGTGGCATTCCCAACTCTTGATGGCGCGATGGCTACCCAAACGATAGCAGAACACTTGATAGCCCCAAGCCGATGAAGAGAGCTCTAATGCCTGTGATGATATTGTGATCCACCTAGCCCTTGGGAACTATTTTGTATCTTTTACTACCAAATTATTACTACCAAATTTCAACTGCTGTCGCCACCCTCAAATCTTTGTGAAGCTCTAAGTCAGCTCAGAAGTAGGGAGTTCACTTGAAAAACCTTCTACGACAAACCAAGCGACAGACTCACCCCCACAACGAGGGGTGTCACCTCTAAATTCTCGCCGACACACCAGCGAAGCATTCAGTCGATATATAAAGCAATAAAGAGCCATCTAAACGTCCAAAATCAATTGCACCTTGAACAAAACAGAGCTACAGAGCTACAGAGCTACAGCGAAAAATACTGGCCATCAAAAGGAACCCCATCTATCCTGCACAAGAAACTAGGCGATCCAAGAAGAGTCGACAACGCTTACAATCTCCTAGACAACTTTTTGGAACTCTGAAAATACACCAACCCCAAACCCTACTTTTCTGGCGAAAATCGAATCACAAAAACCGGCACCATTTCCCTCAATGCTTCAACAGATTCGCCTGCAGCAAACGCCCCGTATTGACTAGCAAAATTCAGGTTCATCGAGATATCAAAGTGCCGACGCCACAACCGAATGCTAACCTAGTGAAACAGAAGATTCGAAAGAGATTCATTATGGCCGATCCCCAAAGCCCTTCGAGGTCGAACTTTACAATCGAGCACCATCGATCGATGGAATTACTAAACGATTCAGCTCTCCAAGATAGTAACCTTCACGACTGGCCCGTTGTTTACACTCTGAATAACCGCAGCAGCATCTATGTGGGAGAAACAGTCAACTTCGTACAACGATATCGTCAACACGCTAAAAATGAAGAAAAGTACCACTTGGATCAGATCCGAGTAGTTCTAGATGAAACCTTCAACAAGTCGGCGTGCCTGGACCTCGAGTCAAAACTAATTCGATTATTGGCGGGCGAAGCTAAGTATCAAGTGCTTAACCGCAATCTCGGAATCGTCGACGTCAACTACTTCAATCGAGATCGCTATCTCGAATCGTTTAATGACATCTACGAGGCGCTTCGAAACGAAGGGCTGTTTTCACTTTCGATTTCCGAAATCGAGAACTCCGACCTCTATAAATTATCCCCCTATAAATCTCTAAATAGCGATCAAAGTAGCATCACCCAAGATGTCATGGTGTCAATCACAAATACCATTGCGACCTCGAGCCAAAATCTAATTGTAATTAATGGTGGCGCCGGAACTGGCAAAAGCGTCCTCCTCGCCTATCTCGCAAAACTTCTTGCAGATTCGAATCACACTCCTGAAGAAAAAGATTTGGATTCGGGCGATTCTGGATGGCTGGACCTGAAAGGCCTCATCGAGACAATCACCATGAGAAGCAAGTCGCTCGAGATTGCGATCGTAATTCCACAACAGTCATTTAGAGAGACACTGAAAAAGTCATTCAAAAAGATTCACAACTTAGACTCATCTATGGTCTATTCTCCACAGGACTTTGCCGGAAGCGATAAACACTTTGATATTGTTCTGGTCGACGAGGCACATCGTCTACGTCGACGAGCCAACCACAGTAACGGACTAAGCGTAACCAGAGACAAAGATATCAATATCAAGCTCTTTGGGAAAGACGACTACTCCAAGACCGAGATCGATTGGCTCTATAAAAAATCAGATGTACAGATAATTTTTATCGACGAATCACAAAGAGTCAGACCGACCGACCTCTCTACTGAACAACAGGCCGAGCTTATATCGTCGGCCAAGAACAACGGTAACTACTTCCAACTCAAAACTCAAATGCGACTTCCAGATGGCGGTAATGCATATCTTGAAAATTTGAAGAAGCTTTTTAGTTCGTTTCCAACAAGGGATGTTCCGTTAGTCGCAACGCAATACGACATACGGATTTACAACGATCTCGAGAAAATGGTATCGGATCTCGATGCGCTTGAAGGCAAAGTTGGACTTTGCCGGCTTACCGCAGGGTATGGTTTCAAATGGGTAAGCAAGAAGGACAAAAACGCATACGACATTGAAATTGGAAATGTCAAAAGGAGATGGAACCAAAAATCCAAGGATTGGATCAACTCGGTAAAAGGTTGTGCTGAAGTAGGTTCAATCCATACCGTTCAAGGTTACGACCTTAACTATGCGGGAGTGATAGTGGGTCCAGAGTTGGAATTCGACCAAGAAACATCTAACTTCAAATTTGTCAGATCGAAATACTTTGACAACAAAGCAAAAGAAAGAAACAACCTTCTCAACCTCGAGTTCGATGATGCCTATCAGCTAGAGCTGGTTCTCAATATTTACCGAGTCCTGATGTCCCGAGGGATCCTTGGAACGTTCGTATATGCGGTTGATCCTAAGATCCACAATTTATTGATTGACGCATTTAGTGCCCGCGACGGATTAGACAACCGGAATTGAATAACAAATGATTTCCAGTAATCTCAGCAACCAATTCCCCAAAGATCCTTGAAAAGGTACAACCCAGCCAACACGACAACCAAATGGAAAATCAAAAACCAATACTCTAAACAAAAACTCTTACCCATACCCAATGTTTCATCGAGACGGATCAGTCACGCTCGATACCTAAAACGCAGATAAAGCAGATACATCCACGTGTTGGAATGGGCGAAACCGACAGTGAGTATCTCGTAGGTCGACGCCGTTTTGATCTTAATTTAAACATGTTCTAGAGCCAATAGAATTTCTGTCAATCCGGGTACGGGAACCTCAATCAGCAGTATAATAATAGTCGAACACATGTACTAGCTCAAGTGGATACAATGGACCTTGCCCAATTAATAAGGCGATACTCTAGCGAGTCGGCGTGCGAGGAGCACCTCTTTCAATTCCGCTGCGACAATGGACTTCGTTGTCGAAGATGTGACGACGATTCATTCGTATTGGTTCATTCTAAGACTCATAGCAAATCGACCAGTCAAAAAACTCTCATTGAGTGTAAGTCGTGCCACTACCAGACATCATTGAAATCGGGTACGATATTTCAAGCTAGCAAGGTTCCTCTTAGAAAATGGTTCATCGCAGCGTATCTGATCGCGAACGATAAGCGCAAGCCCGATGCAGAAGTGATGGCACAATTCCTAGAAGTGTCAAAGCCAACCGCACAATTATTGATAAACAAAACCGAACGAGAAATGGCAGAACCGACCTCGTTCTGGAAGTGGATCAGTTGAGCGAGGGCTCCTTTGCGATGGTCTTGATATTAGACCACTTCGAATTCAACCTGTCCCTGCCCCTCACGGTAAACCGATAGTCCAAAGGGCGAAATATCATAACAATTAGTCTCTAATCCAATATTAGTTCAAATGAACAATTGCCCATTTGCTACAAAGTCAAATTTTCAATGAAGTCAAAAATCAATTATTCAGCTTTCCTTAATGTCTGAATGGACGACTTTAGTGGCGTGATCGGATCTCTAAAAGGAAAGATTTTGAAGTATATTTAGGCGAACACCTCACGAAGGCTAGAGAATAGGCATAAGAGTAAAGGCCGTTAATGTTGCATCGAAGGTGATTGCCATCCAGCTCTAAGGTGCTTTCATTGCCTTAACACTCATTCAAAAGCCTCATTCAAAAGTGCAGATTCAATGAAGTCGTCGTAGGTGCCAATCATACGAAGGAACTGCGTGATTTCAACTCCACCGCGATAGCGAAACGTCAGCTTTGAGTAACGAACGCTATCCATCGGTAAGAACCAGATCGGTGGACTATTCATCTGCTGAATAGCAACACCGGTGTAGCGAAAGGTGAAAATTGACACCTCTTGATTGGCTTGTTGACCATGCAACGCGCCACAAAAGGCTGAGCTTCATGACGTTTAGAAGCACTAGATTGAATCGACCCAGATGTGCCCCCGACCCCAAAAAGTTAAGAATCACAGAAGAGTCAATTTGAAGGTTTAACCCCACCAAGGATATAGTAAGGTAAGAATTAAAAATAGATACCTCGATCTCTTAGTCCGAATATCTCTTAGTCCGACGTCTATTGCACCGTTGTCAGGGTCAACGACTTGCTCATTTTTGCTTTCAGGCAAATTCAACACACTTCTTAGTCAACCCCATAACACGACGATCCACGATGATCCGCGACAATAGAGCCCGCTAAGATAAGGAAAATCAAACCCGACTGATCCCCAAAACTAGTAAATTATGGCCATACGATTTGCATAACAAAGTGTCTAGCATGTCATAATCACCAGCAGCAATTTTACCTACTTGACATCTTGATATTCGTACCGACCAAAGGACTCATAAGTGGAGATACTATTCATATGCACCGGCAACACCTGTAGATCGATCATCAGCGAAGCCATATTCAATTCCAAAGCTAGCAATGGCTGGCATGCGTCCAGTGCTGGAAGTAACCCCAACAAAGCGGTCAATCAACGAGCAATCGAGCTTCTAATCAAAAAAGCAATACCGGTAAAAGGACTTCATTCAAAATCATGGAATGATCTACCGGTGGTTCCCCAAATAGTAATCACCCTTTGCTCCTCTGCGGCAGGTGAAAGTTGTCCTGCCTATCTCGGTAATGCACTTCGTGCCCATTGGGGAGTTGACGACCCCTCTATCGTTCAAGGCACCGAGGAAGAGATCGACGAGGCATTTGAGGCGGCATATGAGCTTATGAATCAGCGCATCGAAAGTTTCATAGAACTGTTATCGAAAGATTACTCACTTTCAGATCCTAACTTCATAGAACGGCTAAAGCGCATCGGGATCGACGATTAAACGCATGATGAAATCGAAGGTCCAGTAGACACGGCCCGGCAATTTGGAAAGGAACGAGAAACAAGGGTCGTAGTTCCAAAGATTCTTGTAAAAAGGTTCTAGCTGCTAGCGTCCAAGCAAGTCAACAATCCAGGAGGATCCAGATTCACCGAGAAGGGCAAGTTCGTTATCGGCTCGTGCAGCCAATGACAGTGGAGAGAGAGTCTGGTCATGACGCAACTGGGCGTGAACAATACGGTCAAGACCAGCACCTACGAGTGGAGGTGCTGTCCTCAACGTAGCAGGAAGTGCTACGGAACGGAAAGAGCCTCCATGCATGACCAAATTGCGCTGATTGTAGAGGCGACGAAATGTATCTTGGACATATTGTCTGATGTGCGATATCTCGGTTGCTGGAGAATTTATCATTTTTACAACCCGATCCAAGGCAGCTTGATTGCTTGGGTCGGAGAGAGTCATAGTACCTGACTTTCGAATATGACCTTCTACTAATCTGACGCGTTCGTAGTTCGGGGCCTCGGTGTCCAAATTCCGTAGTTCATCAGCCAGCCGATCATTGCCAAAGTTTGAGTGTGCGAACGCGATCGAGGTCAGTTCCGCGCGACCCACCGAACAAGAGACGATAGCAGCTAACCGATCCGCAGCTACTCGGTTGGGCTCCTTCGGGTAAACAAGAAGTCCTTCTATTGCTGCCCACCCTCCTGTAATAGCCGCTCCAATACTGCCAGTTTTCATGTATGAAGCTAGCTCAAGGGCGTCGTCCAACTGTTGGAAGTCGGCACTATCAACGTTGAATACGGCATTTTGCCGATCGAGGGCGTGAATGTCCAATTGCCGCCGACGAGAACGAAGTTCGAATTCCTTTGAGGTGCCTTTGATATAGGCTTTCCCCACCGGAGCAAGCGATACTCGTTTTGGAAAACCGACCTGCATCCGTGCTACCACGCGGACCACGAGATCGTTGGCTGCTTCTATGGCTGCCCAGTTGTCACGTGCTACCACACGAAGTACAAGTGAACCATTTTGGCGAGGCTTTGGCCCTTGGAGACTTAGATCCGATATAAACGCCGCTGTCTCACTGGGATTCATCCAACTAACAGCTGATGGTAGCTTATTTATTTGGATGGGCGCGACGCACGGTACTACAACTTCGTATGGCCTAGAGAGAGATTTGCTGACCATGTCTTTCGCCTGAATAAATAGTTCCGTGAGATTCGGCTCCTCGTTGTTCCGCATGTAGCCGTCAAGCCATCGATACAATAGATCCGGACTGAAACCATTATCAAGAAGGTAAGCCGCTATTGATCTTGCCGTACGTTCAACGGGCGGCAGCATGCCTTTTTCAGCAGACTCAATCCACCAGTCGAAATATCGTTCGTCTAGGCGCTGAGTCAGTTGCTCTAATTTTGCTTCGTCGTGCTCGGATAAATAAATCGATGTTTTTTCATTGGCGGGGACGTTCTCCAGAATTTTGTTAACTTCGTTGACGAACGAGAGAATAACCCTATCGAAAACGATCTCCTTCATCATAGAAGCGATGGCATATTTTAGGCCATCATTAGAAAGATTCCCTTCCCTTGCGACTTTGTTATATTCGATTATCTCACGCAATCCAAGGACGACGCCAATACCCCATAGACGACGGGGCCACGGGGTGTTGTGACCAAAAAAATCTAAAAGCCGGCCCAAGGTCTTGGTCGCATCATCGTACACTCACTTAATTGGACTCATTTGATCGCACGGAAGGACAATCTTATGCTATTATGCAAGCAGGCATTTAGCCACCTTCTAAAAGCGGAGGAGCCGCCCACTGGGCCGCTCCTCCTATTTTTTACCTGTTACCCGAAGATAGATTGTTTCGAGCTATTGATAATGCCCGGAGCGTCATCTGTTGAAATAAGGGCTTTCCCTAGAAGCATTGATCAATTATCTAGGGACAAAAGGCCGTCAGAGATGTGACGCCGTGTGACATTTTGGTAGATTCCGAAAAGCTGAAAACGCGAGATTACTATGGCCCCAATACGTCAGGTTGAATTGCCCCACTCACCATTTGGTTATGGTTCCCATAGCATAGACATGGATCAATCAACCCTTTCTTAGGGGAGCTTTTAAACCAATCAATGTCAATGGCCATCGAGAACTGCAAGGTAGCAGCCACGCAAAATGCATACATGTGGCCATATCCATTCATTCCAAACAGCAATATTTATGCATTTTCTAATGGCCGTTGATAAGCCTCGCCCACCAATCCACAGAACCACAAGACGACAGAACCACAAGACGTCCTACAACCAAATAAAATTCAGCTAAAGTAGCCAGCGCAATCGGAAATATGACAGCCTAAAACCATCAACGGAAAATGGGCCAATCAGAACTAGTCTGATTGGCCCTTTTATCTGCAAACCCCTGGCCTTAGGAGCTGAGTCTAAATCCTTATTCTCTGCATTTTAGGAACTAGACCTATCAGGAATGCTCTCGTAACTTATCACTTTTGGTATCCCAAAAATCTAACGAGCTACAACTACCGCGCGCCAGCTCTTATCCGATATAACCCACCCTTAAAATGCTACCTTGTAAACACTACTTTGCAGGAATCCTCTGGCAATAAATAAAAAAGAGCTGCACCTCGTCAAGTAACCAGTGGCCCATACCGTGGCAGTTAGCGAAAGGCACGTACTCGCACCGCTACACTACTCGCATCGCCAGCCCACTCGCATCGCCAGCGCAGTTGCTATCAGCCAATAAATAGCTGCACTACCCTCCATTTGTTTGACGTGTTGTGCTGGGCGGGAATGTTGCAGCGGCTTGAAATGCCGTACTGGACCTAGATTCCCGTTAGGAAGCCACACCTATCTTGGTAGCTTCGGTTACTTCTAGAAGCGCTCCGGTGGCAACATCGTAGATAAAGCCATAGACAGGAATCGAACTGGGTACCAAGGTGTGAGCTTTAATCCGCGTAACGTCTTCAATCACCGATGCCGCCTGATCTGCGATTGTAAGCCAGTTAATGTACTTACCCTCGCTCGAACCAGGACCCTCACCGACGTCTACAAACCCCTTGTCACTCAAAGCTGCTGTCGTCAAACTGGATTCCAAAAGATCGCCCATCAATTCATTGTTGAAGAACTCCATACCGCAATTTGAATGGTGAATCACAAACCACTCCTGAGTTCCAAGCAACTTATAAGATATTACAAGCGAGCGAATTGCATCGTCGCTGGCACGTCCGCCTGCATTTCTTATGACGTGAGCATCACCTTCGCTCAGACCAGCGTACTTAGCAGGATCAAGGCGCGCATCCATGCAGGTCAAGATCGCAAAGCGACGAGCTGGTGGCATCGCCAACTGCGCTTTGTCTCCAAATTCGCTCACATATTGCAAATTTGCATCAAGTACCTCTTTCAAAACCGACATAGCTTCACTACCCCTTTACGTGTACTCAAATAACTATTTAGAGGCATTCTAAATTGAATTATGACTTAACCGATCATGTTTTGCGACATTTGCCGTTAGGGTTGCTAGAGCCGATTTAACCCCCTTTGCATGTATCGTAGGGTAGGAAGAGCTTTAGACAAGGTGTAGCGTGCAAGAGGAACTTAGGAAAAAAAACGCAATAAAAAATAGCGACAAAACCACAGCGCAAGGTTCCCTTGCGAAAAAGTCCCATGCGCAAGAATCCGCCCCCTCAAAGCGCATAAGCGTCGCGGAACGACGACAAGTAATCATTCGCGCCGCTTTAGCAGAATTTGCTAAAAATGGCTTTTCAGGAAGTTCGACCTTACAAATAGCCGCGAACTCTGGGATCTCTCAAGCCTATCTCTTTCGACTCTTTCCAACCAAGCTGAGCCTCTTCCAGGGATGCATCCACTATTCGTTTGATCTAGTCAAAAATGAATTCGCCAAGGCGATTATAAATCAAGGCGGACAAGAGGCCCTAGAGGCAATCGGTGCTACCTACCTTAAGTACCTATTAGATAAAGACCTTCTCGGATCTCAGCTCCAAGCTTATGCCCTTGGGAGCGAGCCCGAGATTGGACCTTTAGTTCGAAGTCGCTATTGCGACCTCTGGGACTTTATCAAAGCGAGCACTGGAGCAAGCAACGTTCAAATGGTCGACATCTTCTCCAAAGGTATGCTCCTAACAGTCTTAGCTGGAATGCAAATGTTCGAAGAAGAACCCGAGTGGATTACTGCCAACGAGATAATCTCATTACCTTAGCCAAGACGCCTTAGTGGCCAAGTGTTCATAACACAGTTGGCCAAGGAAAAAATTAAATCTAAAACTAACCGGCGCCAGGAACACATCTAGCGTAGTTCGGTATATGATAAGTTAGTAACTACTCACTTACTAACTAAATAACTAGGTGGATACCGCGATGAAACGTTCAAAGCTGGCACTGATTATCATCGCTACGGGCCTTGCGCAATTCATGGCTGGCCTGGATAACCTCGTTGTCACCACCGCATTGCCTGTGATTAAGGTCCATCTTCATGCAAATCTCTCCTCACTCGAATGGATGGTAAATGCATACACTCTCTCCTTTTCAAGCCTCCTACTAACTGGCGCCGGTCTTGGTAAACGATTTGGAACCAAGAAAATCTTCCTTTTAGGGATCGCTATCTTTACTATCACTTCGGGTTATGCGGGGCTATCCACCACCTCAACTCAACTAATAACCGCTCGAGCCATTCAGGGTATCGGCGGCGCACTCATGGTTCCACTTAGCCTCACAATCCTCGCCAGCGGTGTCCCCCATGAGCGTCGTAACTTCGCTCTTTCAATTTGGGGTGCAATTGGAGGTTTAGCCATTGCACTAGGGCCACTCCTTGGTGGTGCGGTAGTTGAAGGTGCATCTTGGCAATGGATCTTTTGGCTCAACGTTCCAGTCGGAATGATACTTCTCGCGATAGCTGCAATAAGCCTGAAATCAACCTCCGAAAAAGATGCGAAACTCGATCCGCTCGGGCTGATAACCGCGACAATTGGCCTATTTGGCGTTACTAACGCTCTTGTGAATGGTTCTAGTCATGGCTGGATCTCGAGCCTAGTTCTTGGGTCTTTCGCCTTTGGCGCTATCGGGCTAGCCGCCTTCATTACGGTGGAGCTTAAATCTAAGTCACCGATGGTCCCGCTTTCGATCTTTCGAGATCGTGGCTTTAGCGCTATCAATGTCGCCTCAACTTTGATGAGCTTTGGAATGTTCGGATCGGTCTTTTTTCTCGCTCAGTACTTTCAAATCGTCCGAGGTCTCTCACCACTTGCATCGGGGGTCAGAATTCTCCCCTGGACTGCCATGCCGCTTTTAGTCGTACCATTCATGGGTCGTATCGTTGATCGATTTGGCGCTGGACGCATCGTAGCGATTGGACTAGCTCTTCAATCTGGAGGTCTCGCATGGATAGCGTCTCAGGTATCAATAACAACTTCATATGGTTCGATCGTCATGGCCTTTGTAATCTCTGGGATCGGGATGGCAATGTTCTTTGTACCCACCGCCTCAGCTACCCTAGCTGGAGTACCAAGGGAACTTGAAGGTGTTGCATCGGGTGTCAATAACACCGTTCGCGAAGTTGGAGGAGTCATTGGAATCGCATCACTTGGCGCAATATTCTCCACCTCTGGCGGATATGGCTCTGCTATAGGCTTTGTCAATGGACTCCAATCCGCGATAATCGTCGGGGCCATAGTTGTACTTGTTGGATCTATTGCTTCACTTTTCATTCCAACTTCAGTAGGCCGAAAAAAGAAAGCAACCAACGACAATGTCGAACTTTCCAGCATGCTCGCTTTGCAAATCAAATAGTTCGAAACTTAAACTTAAATACGACGCTTCGAGCTACAAAGACGGATCGGCCTTCTTTTCCAACTAACTCGCCCTAATTTCAAATGAAATTGCCTGCATCCATTGCATATAAATTGTGCAATGGACGCGGTTGCGGTTGCACCATGAGTTAGCTTTGCAGGTTTCCAGTTTTGCTCAATTGATGGCCATTGAGAACTGCAAGTTAACGGCCAAAAAGCCTCTAAACTTACCAAAATGGCCATCGCCCAAGGACCAACTCGGAGAGGCTAATCAAGCAATTGGAAGGAATCCCCTGCGAACCGTTTCTATCGTATTGCGCCCTAGCTTGCAAACTTGGCCCAGGTAATACGGCCTCGCGCAGCTAGGTCGACCAGAGATAGCATCTCTCCATTGGCACCTGAATTGCGCCTCCAACTATCAAGATGGGAGGGATCACAAAACATTGAAGCGGTTGGACAGAACGATTCATTTACCGGTCCAGTGCTACCCAGTGGCCACCATCCCACAACATCAGATTCTAGAGGCTCACCACCTGTGATTACGATTGAAATTACAGCAGAGCAAGTCGCACACGTAGTCTCACCCGTAGCGTCGACACCCAGAGCTGCTGGAATTCCTACGATATCAAACGCACACCAAGTGTAAAGATCCACACCATCAATGAGTAGATTGTGACGACTTTCAACCAAGGTAAGTCCCTCTGCGCCCACGACCTTGGGATCACCCTCAAGAGGCCCGTCAATCGTAGCAACGCCACCCAGGATCGCTTGTTCAACGACCGATCTTACAACTTCTATCGCCAACCCCGTCTTGGTTGCGATCTCTGAGAAGCTGAGCGAAACCCCATCTAAAAGAGAGAAAAAGACGACTCTACGTACTGAAGTCGTAGTCTCATCACCCGACACCATTGTGTCTAGAACCGCTGCTACCGCGGTTGAATCTTCCATCATTTGCCACCCTTAATTCTTGCCTTTGAGTTATCTGTCGAACCATTTCTTCTCATAACAAACCTAGCCTCAACCCAGGTTCACCTTGCAATGGCAATAGGCGCTCGCATAGTTCCTAAGCTGGACCACCAATCATCTTGGTCGTACTTGGTTTAAGCAATGCAGAATATCAAGAACAAAACCCATGTGAGAGATCGATACAAATTCGACTCAACTTCAACAACAGCTCAACCGCCGCTCACCTAGCTGCAAATAAATAGGCAAATCTCAACCCTCCACATTGGCGCCAAGGTAAATAAGGCCCTAGCAGTCAGCGAAGATATAGCTCTTGGGCGAAATCTTACCTCATGGAATAGGGAGATCCCACCTGTCACCCTTGTCATGTCGCGCAAATGACCTACTTAGACTATGAGCAACTTGGTAAAGCCAATAAAGCCTGTCGTCTTTATCCGTGACCGGCTTCCTTGACTTTTCGGATTCATACACTCCGTGGCATTGGCAGCGACAATGGCACGGTCAAGACCAATGGCAATTGCAATTGCAATTACAAGACCAATAGCAATTACAATTACAAGGTCAAGGTCAAGGTCAAGGTCAATTAGAAGCTTTGAGCAAAGGCAATACCGATATTTCCTAACAGCAGAGCCCTCTCAAGCTGAGCTAGCACAGCTAGGCGCTATTAGCTATCTTGATATTAGCTAGAGATCCCAGTGGTCGAAGGTCATTGTAAGTGACCATAAGCAAAATGTTCTGCCCATTGCAAAATTGCTTTCCTAGCAATGCTCCGGGCAGTTAGGCAAGGCAGTTAGGCAAGGCAAATCAATCAATCTCATTTGTAACGAGATGACTGTTTCTCTCTCCTAGGTAGTCAATCCGTACCCCAGAGTGCTTACAGTCTCTATCTCAATCAAACGGTTGTATTTAGCCACTCGTTCACCACGAGCAGGTGCCCCACTCTTTAGATGACCGCAACCAGTCGCGACGGCCAAATCAGCGATGAAAGTATCCTCGGTTTCTCCTGAGCGATGTGAGACAAACTGCGCCCACCCAGCGTCGCGGCAGATACGCATAGCCTCAAGCGTCTCGCTTACGGTACCGATTTGATTTACCTTGATCAGGCTAGCGTTGCAAGCATGGCGGGCAATAGCCTCTTTGATGATCGCAGGGTTCGTACACAAGAGGTCGTCACCGACGAGCTCGACGCGATCGCCTAGTCGAGCTGTAAGTTGTTCCCATCCGCTCCAATCGGATTCGGCAAGTCCATCCTCTAGAAGCCATACCGGATAGGTCGAAATAATCTCCTCGTACCGATCGATCATCTCGGTACTCGAGAGCGACTCGCCGGCAATTTTATAGAATCCATCACGGTAAAATTCACTGGATGCCGGATCGAGAGCGATAGCTACTCCATCGCGACCGGGTCGGTACCCTGCTTCGTTGATAGCCTGGACTAAAAGCGCAAGAACGTCTTCTGGGCGGTCGATCTGCGGGGCAAAGCCGCCTTCGTCGCCTAGGCCTGTTGCGAACCCCTTGCTAGCAAGCAATTGCTTAAGTTTGGTATATATCTCTGATCCTGCTCTAACCGCCTCGGCGATTGATGGTGCGCCAATCGGCGCTATCATGAATTCCTGAAAGTCGAGGTTGTTGGGTGCATGCACGCCTCCATTTACGACATTGAAGTGCGGCACTGGAAGTCTTGCGTTGACTCCGGCCGGTTGTAGATATTCCCAAAGTGCCAGCCCTTCGGAGTTAGCGAATGCCCGGGCGGCAGCGATGGAGACTCCGACAATCGCGTTGGCTCCCAATCGTGACTTATTCGTTGTTGCATCCAGGTCAATCAGCGCTTGGTCAACTTCGGCGAGGTTGGCGAACGCTCTAGCTGCCAATGCAGCGTTGATCTCGCCGTTCACATGTGCTACGGCATCAAGTACACCGCCTCCATTGAATCGACTTAAATCTCCATCGCGGGCTTCGACAGCCTCGCGCGAACCAGTCGAAGCCCCCGAAGGAACTCCTGCACGTGCTGAGGTTCCATCGCTCAAGGTGACAGTTGTCGCCAAAGTTGGTCGGCTACGAGAATCAAGTATTTGGACTGCTGAGACTTTGGATACCGTTTTTACCATCTGGATCTCCTTTAGGCTTTTGTGTCAAGCTAACATGTTTTGGCGAGTCTCTCCAATTTGTGGGTGTTAACTATCTCGAGCAAATGGTATAGCTTTGTCGAATTGCCTTTCGGATTCAGCAATCTCTGAACTACATATCGATCTATTTTCCATAATTCGGCGTGATTTATAGACTTTAAACCGATGCATGCAATCAAGCCTTCCCATCGAGATGCAGGAGATGTAAATGACTCTTTGAACAGGTTGGTTTTTCCATAAAAACGATTCTGGCGTATCTCTTTGGCAATCGATACTAAAAACAGGTGAGACGATCCGCGCTTCAAGGATAAAAAATACAAGGTACCATCGCGAGGCGTGTTAGGTCGTATCCACTGGGTCGAACGGATGGGAGCAGACCTCTTGCTCTCACATAAAGCTGCTCTCACATAAAAGCTACTCTCACATAAAATTTATTGGGGGGGCCAGACAAGCTGTTTATGACCCTTGCGATTGCAAGTTTGCCAATTGTCCAAATGGCTCGAATGAACTTCATCTTACTGATCACCTGAATGAATTTTATCTGTCGTGTCATTTGACGACTTGAACAACTTGTCACCATAGTTCATAAAGATTTATATAAGAATGTTGCTGCTACCAGGTAGTAAGCTAGCGGCAAGTATCCGGCTTTATCGAAGGTGAAATTGAATCGCATTGGCAAATATATTCGTTTCGGCCAAGGCGACCCTATGCCCGTCGGTTGATTTGGGACCTACCCCTATCTTGGCATCATTGCAGATTCGAGGGGGATCGGCTATCATTATAGATGTCGGATGATGCTCCGGCGGACCGTAGTCCGAACTGCTTTCATGGCTAATGGCTTCTACCTGTCAATTGACGGCTTTAAGGAGAAGACAATGAAAGCTGAGATTAGAACCAAGAGTTACTCGCGTTCGCGACGGGAAATTTTAGAAACTACATCTCTTCTAATCGATGGCCTCGATTCGTGTTTTGGAGCTACCGTAGCGCCTTCTAAGGTGGATCCAAAAATCTGTAGGTGCGGGAAATGACGACCTTCGGCCGACTGGATGCTCCAGTTGATAACATAGATCCCTCATCTGCCATGGCAAGACAAACCTGCAGCATCCTTTATTCGAAGCCCAAAGAGGCTATGGCTGACGGTGGTGAATCTGAGCCGAACTGTTTTCATGACCTCTTACTTGATCAGGTCTTTTCGTCAATAAATAAGGACCGAAACGACTATCAACTTCTACCCTTTTTTTATGATCACCTTCATGACGCAGATGAAATTCGTTTTCGGTACGAGGTGTGGCGCGACCTTGAGAACCAGGCTCTTACCAGCAGTATCAGAACGTTCGAAAGTCAGATGCTCGAGGTCCGCCAAAGGCTAGCTTGGTCCGCCAAGTCGTCCTTCGTGCAGCATCGTCGCGCCCTTCACTTAGATGCTGCCCATCGCTACTGCAACGCTGTAGCGAGTCTTGTTAGGGTGCTAAAGGAGACCGAGATCAACTCTGCCGCTTTGATGGGTTTTCGAGAATCTCTAAACGCTTATGCTTCATCGAGTCCTTTTGAGCAGCTCGCTAGCGCTACGAGTTTGCTGAAAGATCAACTCTCCCAAGTTCGCTATTGCATCAATCTCAAAGGACTTCATGTTCGAGTTGTCAAGTACGAGGGTGAAGAAGATTACGGCGCTGAGATCATAAAGACCTTCGAGAGATTTCAGCAAAGTACCGTCAAAGACTACCGCCGATCTATTTCAGACTGGCCCAATATGAATCACGTGGAGGCGATGATCGTCGACCGCGTGGCGCTTCTCTTTAGTGATCTTTTCTCATCCATTGAGTCATTCTGCGAACAAGAGAGCGATTTCCTAAATCAAACGGTCACTCTTTTTGAACGTGAGATTCAGTTCTATCTCTCCTATCTCGACTTTATTGCACCACTAAAAGCACAAGGCCTTTCATTTTGCATCCCGGAGATCCTAGAAACTTCGAAAGAGATTTCAGCGGTTGAGACCTTCGACCTCGCCCTGGCTCATAAATTGGAACTTCAGAGAATGGTGGTTGTGCGCAATGATTTACATCTCGAGGGTATTGAGAGAATTATTGTAGTCTCAGGTCCAAATCAAGGAGGAAAGACCACTTTTGCTAGGACTTTTGGGCAGATCCACTACTTAGCCAGCATCGGATGTCTGGTTCCCGGCCAACAAGCCCAACTATACCTCTATGATCAGCTATATACTCACTTTGGTAAAGAGGAGGACCCTACCTACCAAAGTGGAAAATTAGAGGAAGACCTAATTCGGATTCGTGCCGTTTTGAATCAAGCTACCTCAAACAGCATCATTATTATGAACGAGATCTTCGCTTCAACCACTGCTTTGGATGCTCTTGGTTTAGGTCTGAAAGTAATTGATAAGATCCAAAACCTCGATGCGCTGTGCGTAGTGGTTACCTTTATCGACGAATTGAGTCGAATAGGCCCTTGGGTCGTAAGTATGACAAGCACTGTCAATCCCACGAATCCTGCCGATCGCACTTTCAAAATAGTTCGACAGCCAGCAGATGGCCTTGCATACGCCTTAGCAATTGCACAGAAGCACCAACTAACCTACGATGACATTAGGGGGCGACTCAAGTCATGAAGGCACATTTGATGTTCCGCGATAAGGATTTCAATCTTCTCCAACCGCTACCCCCTAATGAGCACTACCTCGTACACGACCTCGACCTTGACACCCTTTTGGGAGCTATGGCTGGAGGTGATGAGTTCTTACTCAAAGTTTCACGAGTCGCGCTTTTGAATGGATTGACTAATCCCACAGAGATTGCCTATCGCCAGTCGGTCTTAGATGACTGCTCGTCTCATTCTGAGATTGTACGTCAAATCTATGAAATTGCAGTTAAAGCTCTTTTTGACAAGCACAAGATGTTCTGGTTTACGCGCCAGGACAGTCCAACTGGAATGATGGCGCAGTCCCCTCAAGTAATTGGCATGTTTATGGGTTACCTAAAACAGCTACGCAAAATTGTCGACGAGCACGGAGAAACCTTTAGCTCTGAAGGCTGGACTACCCTCTTTAGAGTACTAAAAGAAGAGCTCAGTGACGACTATTTTTCTGTAGTTGACGATAACCTCAACCAACTAAAATTTCGAGATGGTACCCTAATCAGTGCGAAACTAACCTTTGGGAACACAGGCATGGATTACGTATTGCGTGATTCGCGCAATACCAAACAATCCCTGAAGGAGCGCCTCGGAGTTGGAGGTAGAAAATCCTACTCTTTTGACATCAACTCGCGCGATGAAGCTGGTATGAATGCACTGAATGTTATCATGAGCAAGGGTATGAACTCAGCCGCAAACTCCTTGACGCAAGCGGCTGACCACCTTACCAATTTCTTTGCCATGCTCCGTACTGAGCTGGCATTCTTCGTGGCCGCCCTCAACTTGAAGGAGATATTATCGGCTAAGAATGAACCAACATGTAATGCCGTCGCCAAACCTTGGAGTCCGCCACTCCTAAATTTCATAGGGCTCTACGATGTCTGTCTTTCATTGCGCAGCCAAACGTCTGTCATCGGTAATGATGCTAACGCCGACGACAACTCCCTAGTTGTTATCACTGGAGCGAATTCCGGTGGTAAATCGACTTTCTTGCGTAGCGTTGGAGTTGCTTTGGTAATGATGCGCTCTGGAATGTTTGTTCCAGCCAAGTCATTTACTGCAAGCGTTTGCGAAGGCCTCTTTACACATTTCGTTAGAGAAGAAGACTCGTCCATGACAAGTGGAAAACTAGACGAGGAATTGGCCCGAATGAGCGAAGTGGTCGACGCAATCACGCCAAAGTGCATAGTTCTCCTCAATGAGTCGTTTTCAGCTACGAATGAGCG
The DNA here is from genome assembly GCF_000949295.1 of Acidithrix ferrooxidans. Taxonomy (GTDB): domain Bacteria; phylum Actinomycetota; class Acidimicrobiia; order Acidimicrobiales; family Acidimicrobiaceae; genus Acidithrix; species Acidithrix ferrooxidans. Next base: position 168,149 of record NZ_JXYS01000001.1, on the reverse strand, counting down.
AGAGGGATCCGAAATTGCCTATCAAGTAATTAGGGCGTTGATCGATTCCGACGTGCGAACGATCGTCGTTACCCACCTAAGTGAATTGGCTTTGAGGTTTTACCAAAACGATGCGAGTTCAGCCTTATTTCTTCAAGCAGGACGGCAAGGTACGGCGGGGCGAAACTTTAAGCTAACACCGGGCGAACCACTTTCTACAAGCTACGGCGAGGACGTATACAACCGCATTGGTGGTTGGTAACATCCTGTTTTATTGCATTAGGCCAGCTCAGAAAGATAAGGAAGGAAGGAAGGAGCCTATAGATCCCATAGTAGTGCTAGACCAGGTTGGGCTGTTAGTTTGGCCTGCGCGTTTGCTTGCAGCTGCGCGTTTGGTTGAAACACCATCTAAATTAGTCTGACCAAGCTAAACTTGAAATGGAGAACAAAATCTATCGGCTTAGATCTCTTTTTCAGATCGATCGCTAGTTTTCAGATCGATCGCTAGGGAGATATTGGCGGTCAGCGCTAGATATCATATATGGCCTCCACCACTGCATAATTAGGTCTTGACCAAAGCCCAGCACCGTACAATTCAGTACAGTCCCAGACATAAATCACGATTATCACCGCAGTGCGATCACGCATATAGGAGCTACCTAATCTGAGCTATCGCGGTTGAGCTACCTAATCTGAGCTATCGCGGTTGAGCTACCTAATCTGAGCTATCGCGGTTGAGCTATCTAATCTGAGCTATCTAATTTGAGTTATCATCCCGTCATTGAGCTAGCAATGCCCTATATCACCACTAGCTCAACAACGAGAAATCATACGACCGAAACTTCTAGGTGCTTAATTCCATTGATAAAAGATGACGTCAATCTAGAGGGAGGAGATACAGGATGAAGATTAGGAATTCTTCCAAAGATCTCCTTGAAGATCAAGGTTATCTCTCGACGAGCTAGATGAGCTCCCAAACAATAGTGGGGGCCATATCCACCGAATCCAACATGCTTGTTATTCATCCGGTCAACCCTAAAGTCATAGGGATCCTCAAACTCTTCATGGTCCTTGTTGGCAGAACCATACATCAAAATAACTTTGTCATCCTTTGCCAAGGTGACGCCAGAGAGCTCATAGGGCTGCGTGAGGGTGCGACGCATGAAGATAACTGGAGAAGCAAATCGCACGATCTCTTCGATTGCACTTGGGGTAAAGCGATCAAAATCGCTCATCCAAAGCTCTTTTTGACGTGGATATTGAGAGAGCAGCTCCACTCCCCAGGTAATTGCATTTCGCGTCGTCTCATTCCCGGCCACTACTAAAAGAATAAAAAATGATGCGAGTTCATCTGGTGTCAGGGCCTCGCCATCGACCTCTGCATTGACCAGAGCAGAGGTAATATCGTCCATTGGGTCATCGATCCTCTCTTGTGCAAGGTTCTTCATCAATTCGGAGAGTTCAAAGCCTGCAGTGAGCAGCGTCATGCCAATATCTTCGCCCTCAGGTACGAATTCAGGATCGCCGACCCCCAAAATCACGTTCGATTTCTCCAAAACCTCCTGACGCTTCGAGAGTGGAATCCCCATCATCTCGCAGATAATCGTCAAGGGAAGTTGAGAGGCGACCTCAGCAACCAGGTCAAAGGTGCCAAGTTCTATCGCTTTATCTGCTAGTTGAGAGGCGACAGTTGCTATTTGAGCCTCGATAGCATCAAGTCTCCTAGGCGTAAAGGCTCTCAAAACAATTCGTCTCAGCCTGGCATGACGTGGATCATCAACATTGATCATTCCACCGAAATACTCGAGAAACGGGGTTGGAAGATCAGGGATACTCGTAGCACCCTTAGCTGAAGAAAATATATCTGGCCTTCTAGATGCCTCAACCACATCACGATAGGTTGAGACTGCATAATAACCAGGCCCTGCTGGCAAAAACCCGTAATCCATCTCCTCCATAAAGGCGACGGGACGTTCTCTACGTAGAGTTTCAAAGGCAGCCTCACGCACCTCGAGAGGTTCTCTCCAAAAGTCAAGATCTGATAGATTTATCTCATCGATCGAAAAGACAACCTTGGGTTTCACTTCTAGTTTCTCCTACACCATTGACAAAGTACAACAAGTACCGACAGATGAAATTAGAGATAGACCAAAAGCAATTGCTAACCCCATTATTGTCTAAGAAACCTTGGGAGATATCCTGCATATCTTAGATCCGAGACGGCTCAGTATTGCTTTCGATTATATCGCCATTAGGTGATGCTATCACAATTGTTTGACTCTAAACGAGAATTTACAACTATCCAAGATACACCTTCAACCCCAGCGATTGACAACTACTGAGATGCCAATTTAAAAGCCATGGTCCACTTGAAACACTTCGTAGCAGCTACAAAAACAAATGGCAATCAATTTCCAAGTCGGAAATCGAGAATCGGTTGAAATGATTCAAGGCAAATATTGAGAATCTCTCTGATGCTGTTTCATTTGATAGCGCGAGTGCTACTTCTTAGATAAGAAAGACCCTTACGCTCAATCTCTCTTCCTGCAAAGAGCAACAACTCCTCGCTACCCATGGGAGCAATTACCTGAAGTGAAACCGGAACTGGCATATCTATCTGACCGCCCTGAATACTTACTTTGGATCCGGTCACCTCAGAGGAAAAGTCAATCGACAAAGGAATTGCCAATGCTGGATTCCCCGAGAAATTAAAGGGAATTGTATTTGTGTTGAGAACCTTCGAATAAGCATTGGAAAGCTTTGGAATATCAAACGGTATAGTTGCATTTATCAAAAGATCATATCTTTCGAACTCCGTATCAAGGAGATGGGCAAAGCTATGCCTATAGCGAAGAGCCCGAACGTACTCAGAGTCGGCGATCTCATCCGCTCCGAGAAGTCGTGACCGAACCACTGGGTCAACCCGATGAAGTTCGTTGAACAGTTTTGAGTTCGAACGGGCGGCTTCGGAGACCAAGATGACAGAAGCCGCTTCATGTGCCAACCGAAGATCGAGTTCTTTCACCTCGCCCAACTCCCATCCGACTTCTCGAACGAGGCTTCGAAAGAGACTATTGAAGGACTCATCTTGAGAATTTGAAATCAACCCTACCCTTAGGGGCCGATCAGAAACGGCAAGGTCTGTGATTTTGGACAATAGGCCAAACCCATAGGCAAGGCCGTCCATATCGTTGGCGATCGGCCCAATGGAATCCAAGGAAGGCGCCAGAGGCCACACACCCTCATTGGACACTCTCGACCAGGTGGTCTTGAGCCCATATGCGCCACAGGCAGCACTTGGGATGCGAATACTACCGCCGCTATCGCTACCAAGAGCAATATTAGCAAAGCCGCCAGTTACCGCGACAACAGATCCACTAGATGATCCTCCTGGAATCAACGATGGATCGATAGGATTGGGCGGTGTTCCCCACCAATGATTGATTCCCGTCGTACCAAAGGCGAGTTCGGTTAAATTTGTCTTGCCAACGATGGTCAGACGCTCATCTCGAACACGGACCAAGCAATTTGCGTCCTTGGTCGCTTTGCGCGCCCTAGAGGCTACAAGGCGCGATCCTGCGGTAGTCACAACCCCTTGGAGATCAATAAGGTCCTTTATGGCGATAGTTATTCCGCCGAAGTCCTGCCCTCGATAGTCCCCAATCCTCCAGTTATAATTATCTGTCGCTGTGCCCACTCTACAAACTCCCAACGCCCACCTAGCCAATCCTTACACAGAATCGATCCCTACAAGCCTCATTAGGAAAACTCGGCCCGCCAAAATAGCCTGCTCTTCCATGTCACTTTGCCATAGACCTGCCAAACATTTGGCTTTTTTGCTTGTGGGTCGGTGATTCACAAGCAAAAATCCAAATGTTGCAACAACCCTCATTGCCACCAGAAATCACCCTGTTTCTAGTAATCACACTGTTTCTAGTAATCACACTGTTTCTAGTAATCACACTGTTTCTAGTAATCGCACTGGCAGCGCTACACATTATGCAACGCTTAATCCGATCTCTAATTTCAAATTTGATAAAATCGAACAGGGTGCGAACGCAGATCAAGCAAAGCCCGACGAAAAACTATCTGCGACTCCAAGGCCAACAAAATTTAAATTTGACCAAGAAGATTTTATGAATGCCAAATTATAAAAAATCGATCAGCCTGATTGGAAGGTTGCAACTCCGGGAACGTTACCAGTAATAGCCATCTTGTTGATTTCGCCAGATAATCCATTCACATATCCATTGATAAAAGAGGCTGAAACCGATGCAGTTATAGATAGAAATTGCCCTGGAGTTGTATATGGCGCCAAATGATCTGCTCCAATTAGGTGAAGATAGTACTTTGGCGAGGGCGCTCCTGCAAAGATCTGATCGGACGCACTGGGCAAGTTTATGGTATCTGCGGTACCTTGCACTACCAAAAGTGGAATCGACAAGCCCGAAGGGAAGTAGGTTCCTGGGAATGTCGGCAGCTCTGCACCGGAATAGATTATCGCGGCCTTTATTCGTGAATCACGGCAACATGTGTTGTATGCAGTTGCCAAAGCAACGTTACCACCATCGGATTGACCTGCCACCACGATCTTATTGGGATTTATCAGTTGATACAGTGGCGAAGTTTGAGTCTGATTCGACTGTAGCGCCCAATTAATGACCGCTGTCATATCCCCAGGTTCATTTAAAATGTCTGCTTCATCTGGACCGCCAGGAGAACTGGGGTCATTCAGTGGAAAATTCACTCCCACTACCACGAAACCCGAGGTCACTAGAGCCTCGATCAAGGGAGCATAGGCACTATAGTACTGATCGTACCCCGGCGCGAAGACGACAAGGGGCAGTGGGTCGCTCCCGCGATATGGAACGATATTAGAGCCCGATGATAGCGCCGGGTAATAGACTCCGAGTTGAAGCGTTCGAAGACCACAAGTTGTAAGAGCAGCGCCAGCAGGTGATGTTCCGTTCGGCACACACAACTTCGTGCCAGTTTCAGCGACAGCTACTTGATAACTTGCATAGGTGTATGCCGTTCTACCCCTAGCTGATCCCGGCGGTATAAATACCGAAGCGGGCCCGATAGTGGGCAGTACTGTTACCTTTGTGTGTGTAGATGTGTTAGATGCAAACTTAGTGATGCCATAGATTCCGCCGCCGACCAAAATCAAAAAGATCATAAGCGACCTAATCAGTCTGGCGCGTCTTCCAAGACGATAGGAGCTTTTATTTCCTTGACTATTTGAAGACAATTGCTATCTTACTTCCCGTGTGCAACTGCCTCAAATAAAGCCTCTTCGTGCTCCAATTCGGCGACTTGATCGATTCTACTTTGATGACGTCCACCTTCAAATGGGGTAGTCAGGAAGACGTCCAAAATAGCAACCGCATAGGCGGGGGCCACTACCCGAGCGCCCATAGAGATGACATTGGCATTGTTATGGGCTCTGGCCAACCGAGCTGTAAATTCATCCGGGCACAGAGCTGCACGAACACCATGAATCTTATTTGCGGCTATCTGCTCGCCTTGGCCACTTCCACCAAGGACTATGCCAAAGTCGACCTCGCCGCCACGAACTCGCCTAGCCACGCTGGCACAAATCTCTGGATAATCGATCGGATCAATCGAATGAGTACCCAAATCCTCAACCTTGTAATCCAGGCCCACGAGGTGATCTATCAAATCCTTCTTGAGCAAAAAGCCCGCATGGTCGCTTCCAATAGCTATCTTCACGACGTCACCCTCTACATCAACTTGTTTCGGCTCAAACCTATTTGAATAGCCTAATTTGGTAAAAATCTAACGAGATCACGACTTGACAGGCGAAATTATTTACCACAGAAAATCACCAATTCAGGCTCGAGCAGAAACGGCACACCCTTTACCCCGAATCAAATCATCACTATAAAAACTCTCCGCTATAAAATCAAAATCGGCTCTTTGTTTTCCTTAGTCAATCCTTAGCCATTTAGCTCAACTGATCCCTAAAATCGCCTTTGTGGATGCCTAGGAGAATCAAAAACTACAAAGCTCTCGAATCGCTTGGATTAAAGGCCATTTATCCTAATAGCCTTAGTCAAAGTTTTCCAAAGATAGCATTGCTTCCATGGGCGGCTCAACCAATAGAAAGAACGCCCGAGCAATGTCTATAGGCCGATTTGACTAAAGATAAGTACCTGGTCGATGAGCATCCTCAGTACCAGCAGGCAGTCCACGCCTTCGCATTTCTTCTAATTGGGATCTCGCTTGAGCTTGTTGAGCGAACAACATCGCTTGAATTCCATGGAAAAGTCCCTCAAGCCACCCTACGAGTTGAGCTTGGGCTAACCGCAACTCAGAGTCAGATGGTGCATCTACTTCAACGAATGGAAGTGAAAGTCGGTCCAATTCTGAGGCCAAATCAGGGGAAAGGCCACTTTTGAGTTCCACGATTGAAGTCGTATAGATATCTTTTAGACGTGCTCGAGTAGAATCGTCGAGACTAGATTGACGAACCTCTTCCAAAAGGGTCTTTATCATAGTTCCGATTCTTAGAACTTTAGATGGCGACGAAACGGTTTCAGTCTCACCCTCTGGGTCATTCTCGCCCTCTTGCGTAGCGGTCAACGGATCGCTGGACTCTGGCAAGAATAGAATCTGGTTTGGATGCTCAATTTGTTCTTCAGTCATTACCACACAATTTAGGCGAAATTTGAAAAAAACACCACGCTGATATCTCGACTCGCAAAAAGCAATCTCAACAAGAGGCTAACTTTGCAAGCGATCACCGATCTCTAAGCTCAAGTCAAGTAGCTAAAAGCCCAATGAGAGGAACATCCATCTCCTCCTTGGTGAGCGAACCATGACGACAGATAAGTTCCATTGGACCCGCATCTGTTGGATCATAAAATGCCACTGGCTCCCTTGAAACAAGGGCCAAGTCGCCAAGTCGCCCCAATACGGAGGCCCGCGATGAATCAAAGTGACCAAAGAGGCCTGACTCTATTACCTCTTGCTTGGTGAGCACCCAAGCCAAATCCCCATAGAGTTCACTTGCCTTCTCCTGGCACCTCTGTAGCGAGCCTGGCTGCAAATGCAGCCATCGAAAACGCCCTTCGCCACTCATTTGAGTCACATATTTATCAATTCCAGAGTCCAAGACAATGGGCGGCCCTACGACCTCCACTTGACCATGGTCAGCGGTTAGAACTAACGACGCTCCACTTGGCAAGAGGTCGATCAAAAGGCCTAAAAAATAGTCGACGACCCGGAGTTCAGCCTCGTAGTATCCACCAAAGCCATATTCGTGAGCTACGGAATCAAGGCCCTCGTAGTAACAATAGACAAATGGAGCACCTTCTGCGAGCAAGCCACCAACCTCCGCAATCATAGTTGATGGAAACCTAAACCCAATGGATTTGGAGTCGCCTAAATATGCTCGGGTAAATCCAGTGTTGGCGTAGGCCGACTTGGAGACGATCGACGCATCCAGACCAAAAAATGGCTCATTGGTTACCACAGTCCGTGGATCCGGTGAAAACCCTTCTGGAGCATTTCTACCAGTCCAGGTAAGAGAATTCAAGATTATACCAGGTTCCAGTCGCATGCGATATCCAACGATCCCATGTTGGATTGGTGAAAGGCCAGAAGCAATCGATGTGAGTGCCGTAGCGGTAGTAGTTGGTGCCACAGAAGAGATTGTCGTTCCCAGGAGTCTCGAGAAATTCGGCAGATCCTTGGCATATCGTTCTAATTGATGGCTCCCCAAACCATCCACCACAAACAGAACAGTCTGATTTGCCGATTGAATCGCCTTTGGGAACCAGTCGCTCGCATCTAGGTCCATCTCGGAGGCACTAGAGTCCAATTTTGAATATATACGATCCGGACTTGGCCACCTATCACCGTCACGGTTTTTAGCCAACGAGATGGCTATAGCGCCTACGACGTTAGATATACACGCGCCCGAGTACGTTGGAATTGGAGTCGACATCGTCTCCTGAACCATTTTCACCTGACCACGAAACTTCCCATAACCTGAACCTCCATATTATCACAACTTCGAAATCAAATAGATTCCCCCGGCCTCTTGGGTCTAGCGATGGTACCAGCTATCGCAAATCGGCACTGGTGAAAACGGTGGCTCCAGTGCTCCACTTTGTGACCGAGATAAACTTTGTGACCGAGATAATTAGAAAAAGCGTCAAACACCTAAAGAACGACTTCGACACCATCGAAGGCACCCTTTACGTGCAATCACAACTTTGGCCAGACGTAGGTACTTTGGATGGCCGACGCTACGATTGAATGCGTGAGAGTATCGACCCGAGGCGACTATGCATCAAGAGCATTACTGTCACTCGCATTACATTCAGATGAACCGGGGCCTACCTCGGTCCAAGAGGTTGCCAAACGAACTGGCCTACCTCAACCGTACTTAGAACAGATTTTGCTTGCACTCAAAGGTGCTGGCCTTGTGCGATCCAAACGAGGCGTCGGTGGCGGCTACATTTTGGCGCGCTCTCCAGAAACCATTACTCTAGGTCAAATAGTGAGTGCAGTGGACGGACCTATCGTAGCGGGAGACTTTGGTCTGCCTCATGAAAATGGCGCGTGCGAGCATGAGGGCCAATGCGTTCTCTTGAGCGTATGGGACGAAGTTGGCCAACATATGCGAGAGCACCTCAATTCTTTTACACTTGCAAATATGGTCAAGAGGGCTCGAGGCGAGAGCGTTGAATCTATCAAAACTCCAGATCACCATTTATCATAGAATCCCTGAATAAAAGCTGTAGAATCGCCTATAGAGCGTACTTACCAATTCGCGATCCAAATTAGGTAGGTCAACTTCATCCAAGATTCTCAGATAGGAGCCCAGTGTTAGATACAGGTTCAGATCCCCGGCCATTTTCTTACCCGTTCAAATGGGAGACTGACACAGTCCTATCTGATGGAGGAACGGTAGCCATTAGGCCCATCAAATCAGGAGATGCGCCACGAATCGAGGCAATGCACTCACGGCTTTCGCCCGAGACGATCTACTTTCGGTTTTTCACGCCACTTCCCCGGCTCAGCGAAGCAATGCTTTCAAGATTTGTCAACGTTGACTATATAGATCGAATGGCCCTTGTCGCCCTATTGGGGGACGACATAATTGCGGTCGCTAGATACGATAGGCTACCTGGCCACTCCACTGCTGAAGTCGCATTTTTAGTAGACGATGCACATCAAGGTCGTGGTTTAGCAACAATCATGTTGGAGTTCTTGGTTGAAGCTGCCAAGGAAGCAGGTATCCACACCTTCATCGCAGACACGCTACCTGAAAATTCACGGATGCTTAGAGTCTTTAGGGATGCAGGTTTCAAAGATACACGATCGTTCCAAGATGGTGTAATTAGAGTTCGATTTGAGATAAACCCAACCCTACAGTCGGTCAAGCGAATGCAAGCTCGCGAGCAGAGGGCCGTTGCTCGCTCGATAGCACGAATCTTAGCTCCTCGTTCGATTGCGGTCGTAGGCGCTTCGCGCGATCCCTATTCAGTGGGCAATGTAATTTTTCGAAACATTCTAGAAAGCAGCTTCGCGGGTCCGGTCTATCCTGTCAACACCTCGACCACCTACGTCTCCTCAGTCAAGGCATACTCTTGCATCTCAGAGATCCCCGACGAAATCGATCTCGCGATAGTGGTAATTCCTGCAAGTGAAATTCGCAGTTTCATTTCAGAGGCCGCCGACAAGCAAGTTGGCGGACTGGTCATCATCTCATCTGGCTTTTCCGACACCGACGAAGAAGGAGCGCTAGCAGAACGAGAGATCATTCGCGCAGCCCGTCGAAACGGGATGCGCGTGGTGGGTCCCGCTTCTATGGGAGTCGCAAATACAGATCCAGCAGTCTCACTAAATGCCACAGTTGCACCATTTGGGATAGAACCAGGTCGTGCGGCACTGATCTCACACTCGGGTGCTCTTGGCCTCGCGATAGTCGAAGAGGCTAGGCGGCGCGGAATTGGCCTATCGAGCTTTGTATCATCGGGGAACAGAGCAGACGTATCCGGCAACGACCTACTTCACTATTGGGAGCTAGATCCCAATACCGATGTCATACTTCTATATCTAGAGACCTTTGGAAATCCACGAACTTTCGCTCGTGTCGCCCGACGAGTAGCGCGCAATAAGCCGATAATCGCGGTAAAGGCGCGGAAATACACCGCAGGTAAAACGCCTTCTGCTAGGAACCTCTCAGAAAAAACACCTTCTGAAGGGCAGGCACTTTCCCCGTCTGGAAAGATCGTAAAATCGATCTCTGTCGACATTGCCGTGGATGCTCTAATGAAATATACCGGCGTCATAAGGGTCGATTCGCTGGAGCAACTCTTTGAATTAGGCCATGGGATGGTAGCCCAACCCCTTCCTAGGGGTCGGCGCGTGGCGATCTTGTCCAATCGAGGAGGACCAGCTCCACTAGCCCAAGACGCCTGTGAAAATGGCGGATTGGTTATGGCCAAACTAACATCAACTTCAAAAGAGGCATTGAGCGCACTAATCTCCAACAAACGAATCTCAAACCCTATTGAACTCGGCCCAGAAGTTGATCCAAGTACCTATGGGAAAGTTCTAGAGGTTCTCTTGAACGATGAAAACGTTGATTCGGTTCTCGTTCTCTATGTACCAACGATCACGGGTCGAATGACCGGGAAGAGCAATCTGAGAGAGGCCAGCTTCTTCTCCAATGGCAGGGGAACAACTGAACTTCCCGCAATTACAGCGGCAAAGGGGGTTGCAGCAGCAATATCCAAGGCAGCACAACAAGAAAATAGCTCCCAGCCAAAACCAGTTCTGGCCAACTTTCTAGCACTTCCTGGAATCGAAGTCGAACTTAGGCGCCACCCAAGAGAAATACCTAGCTTCGACTTCCCGGAGATGGCGGCAACCGTACTATCTCGAATGGCCGACCACTCCGCTTGGAAGTCACAGGACGATGGAGAGGTCCCCGAATTTAATGAGGTCGACGCAGACGGAGCAGCGCTGATAATTCGAAATTCGCTAGACAAGTCGCGAGTCCAAATGGAAGACGGCCAACCAGGTGGTCCAGCAACAGCCTGGATCGTTGGTCAAGAGGGGCTGCAGTTGTTAGAAAAATACGGCATCACAGCCAAGGATCACGTTGAGGTCATAGGGTATCTAAGCTTCGAGGTTGCTACTCAATTTGAAGTTTCAATAGTCCACGATCGACTCTTTGGTCCAATCCTTTCCATGGGAGTTGCAGGCGAGCTTTCAGAATATCTAGATTCAAAGGCATATGCCACATTGCCCTTATATACCTCAGATATAGAACCCTTTATCGACTCGATTCCCGCAATAGGGCTCATCAAAGGTAGCTCAAAAAGAATGGCACACGACTTGACATCAATCTATGACCTGATCGCTCGACTCGGATCACTCATCGATGACCATTATGCAATATCAAACCTGGAAGCTACTTTGGTCTCCACCCCCACTGGTGCCTATATAAAGGATGTAGAGATTCTTGTTAACGACTGGTCACCAATGGCTAGCGCACTGACCAGATCGTTAAATTGACCGGATTGACATGTACACTTCAAAGACCCACCAAGTAGTTCGCCTAATTCATCAAAGGTCCCTAGCGCTCTCTAGATGGATTACTTGGACCGGAGAAGGACCTCTCCTTCTCTCCTCTATCTCTCTTTTTCCCCGGCCCAACTCAAGGATCCGCCATGTCAATTTCGGCATCCCCAGACCGTCTTGAAAAGATGTCTAAGGAGACTAGATCGTCGATTTGGGACTTCGGATTCAACGGTAGCAAGTTAGCTTCTGAATCAGATTAAGTCTCTGGCTTTGGGCCATAGAGATTTGTATTGACTCGTCTAATGGCTCCTTGGGCGACGAGTCATAACCCAATCGAGATCTTTAAAAGTCATTATGTAGGTGTTTGGGTTCGTCATTGACGAACCCAAACACCTACCTGAACATCTATCCCACCTGATGAATCTACGACTATAGGAAAAAATTGAAATATAACCGCCATTGGTGGGCATCAGATCGATGGAAACGACACGATATAAGCGCCAACTTGAACCAAATCCCTCTGTCGCGACGATAAGGTGCGACGGATCGCATCGCAATAGCCCCTGGGTCCTAATACAACAAAATACAGATCCGCACTAGGAGCTCTATTACCAAGATTGACTAACCCTGTGGCAAATTGCTAGGAAAATAGTCAGAATGAGCAGTAAGCAAGGCTTTAGGCTTATTCCAATGACCTTCGACCACGGGGAACTGTAACTAGTAGCTAGTAGCTAGACAAGATCAACTTAATAAGGCTATGAATTTCTATTTGCCACGCTGAAGATTAACGAAATACCACCGTCACTGTTTCTAAAAGGTCCCAGTTGACCTTGCCGCCATCAAGAAGTCTTCGAATACGTAAAGTTATAGAAGTTAGTCACAAAAAAGGCGACACGCTTTCTCACCCTAACCTAGCTGTTCATAGCTTGGTTAGGCCCTTTGGTAACATTGCAAGAGTGCCAGGCTTAGATCTCATCATCCTAGAAGGTATGAGTTCTCCCAAGGAGTACACCACCCCTAACACCTAGAGATCACAGCCAAGTTCCCTATCTGCACAAGAAGCGCTACGATGCTCGGATGTAGCGACACGGTTCGCCCATCTACCTGCCCGATCACTTAGACGAAGACGGCCTTGTAGGCATTTGATATTGAGCTATTCATGGATCAACATCGCTAAAAGACGGTTGGGGCATTGTGAATCTGCACATAGCCATCTGTGCTTAGAGCAAAAAAATGACGCTACGACCAAAAACCGGTTGGCACTTAAGCTCAACAACACTTAGGCCATTATGGTGAACTTCGCATCCACATGTTGGACATTGTTTTAGCGAATTAGAACACTCAATGTGAATATGCAAAGGCTCACCGTCATTATCTTCGAGGCCTATAACATTAATATCGTCTAGGCCAAACAAGATCTTGGCAATTGCTTTATAGCCTTTTTCCACAGGGCTCTCCAATGGAGTCTTGTTCAATCCTATTCTGACAGAACCCCTATGTCGCATCGTAAGCGATTTCATAAAAATGGAACTTCAACCTCTAGCCACAGTTAAATGCGAGTTGTCGTTAATGTGAGTTGGTTTATGCACTTAAAGCGATAGTATCGACGCAATGTTATTTAGAAATTTAGGCAATAGCGCTCTAGAGGTATCGCGGATATGTTTGGGTTGTATGGCCTTTGCGGATCCCACAAGAGGAAATCAACCATGGACCCTCGGCGAAGAGGAAGCTCGTCCAATCCTAAAGCGTGCCATTGAAGCTGGCATAAACTTCTTCGACACTGCCAACATCTATTCAGATGGCGCCAGCGAAGAGTTAACCGGTCGCCTTATCAAAGAGTTCGCCAAGCGCGAAGAGGTAGTCATCGCCACAAAGGTGGGTCGACGAATAAAAGACGGCCCAAACAATAGCGGCCTCTCTAGAAAAGCAATAATGACCGAAATAGACAAAAGTCTCAAGCGACTAGGTACCGACTATGTGGATCTCTACCAAATCCATCGAGCAGATCCAACCACCCCCATAGAAGAGACTCTCGAAGCGCTCACCGATATCGTAAAAGCGGGTAAAGCTCGGTATTTAGGAGCCTCTTCTATGTATGCGTGGGAATTCTCAAAGATGCTAAATCTAGCGGAGGCAAATGGGTGGACTAAGTTTATATCGATGCAAAACCACTACAATCTCCTTTATCGAGAGGAAGAACGGGAGATGCATCCCCTATGCGACCAGAGTGGTATTGGGGTCATTCCATGGAGTCCTCTCGGTGGAGGACGCCTTGCTCGAGGGTGGGATGAGAGCACAAGGCGGGGCCAGCTAGAGGCCATATCGGCTCGTCATAGCCGCGATGTGACCATGAAATTGTCGATGAAGTCGGAAAGATCTCACTCGAACGAGAGATCTCACGGGCGCAGGTGGCAACGGCATGGATCCTATCCAAGGAAATTATCACAGCACCAATCATTGGCGTTACATCTATGGCACAATTGGGCGAAGCGATTGACGCGACATCGATAAGCCTGACCCATACCGAGATAGAAAGACTACAGGCACCATATCTGCCACATCCGGTCGCTGGAATTTAAATCAGAATTACAACAGTTCAACGATTAGCCAAACCAAAGAGTCGATAACTTACTGATTGGATTCGATTCGACAAATGTACTTGTATTCAAGCCTATGTTGAAACATATAGCGCTATCTACAAGGAACAGACAGCACCACAACCGCACAGAAGCAATCGAGCTCCTTTGGGCACTCACCAACCCGCAGTTCTAATAGACCATGGTGAGCAAATCCACGATAACCACCAAGTAAATTGACCCTATATGACTCATGTATGGCTGGTTGGCTCATGGAATGGCTGGCTAATGTCGAATCTTCCATTTTTCGCTAAGCAATCACAAAAATCCAACCATTGGCAACATTTCTACAGAGAATTCACAAAATGCGCCAGTAGTGATTCCAAAGGTGACCAAAATCGCATCTTGGACTGGTCCAAAGAAGGGATCAATTGATTTTAAAAGACTCCAAATTGAGTTAAAGAAAACTTTCTCAGATGGGATTTCACTGGCCATCTCGGGTTCGCCATCTAATCGTAGACGTTAAATAAAAGTCCATCTCATGCCAGCCAAAAAGCTAGCCTGAGATGGACAAATATCTAAAACCTACCCGCCTTTAATTAAGTTAGGCGCGGTGGTTGATAGCTACATATTTTAGGTCTAGGTACTCTTCGATTCCTTCGAAGCCACCCTCGCGACCAAAACCTGAACTCTTTACGCCACCAAATGGCGCGCCGGCGTTGGATACCATTCCCTGATTGAGGCCAACCATTCCAGTTTGAAGGGACTCCGAGACACGTAATGCACGAGAGACGTTAGATGTAAAGATGTAAGCAACGAGCCCATATTCAGTTGAATTAGCTAAACGAACGGCCTCTTCCTCGTTAGCAAAGGTAACTATTGGTGCCACTGGACCAAAGATTTCATTAGTAGAGATAGCTGCGTTTGAAGGTACGTCTACAAGAACTGTAGGCTTGTAAAAGTATCCATCTCCCGCAACAGCCTCACCACCCGTCAAAACCTTAGCTCCTAGAGCAATAGCGTCTCCTACTAGTCTCTGAACTTTAGCAATGGCATCGAGATCGATAAGAGGACCAACGTTACTGTCCGCCTCGGTCCCTCGTCCAAGCTTGAGAGCACCCATGCGACTAGCAAGCTTCTGCGCGAATTCGTCGGCGACCGACGCGGCCACTAAAAACCTATTCGCCGAGGTGCACGCCTCGCCCATATTGCGCATCTTGGCAATCATCGCCTGATCCACCGCAAGGTCGATATTTGCATCGTCAAAGACGATAAATGGTGCATTCCCGCCTAGCTCCATTGAGACTCGCAAGAGCTTGTTGGCGCTTCGCCCAGCCAACATCCGACCTACATCAGTTGAACCGGTAAAGGACAACTTACGCAGTCTTGGATCTTCTAACAAGACGTCGGTAACCGCGGCTGGATCGCTCGTGGGAATCACATTCAAGACGCCACTGGGTAGTCCTGCCTCGACCATGATCGACATGAGAGCAAGAGAACAAAGCGGCGTTTGCTCAGCCGGCTTTAGAATAACAGTACACCCCGCCGCGAGAGCTGGGCCGATCTTCCTGGTTCCCATAGCAAGGGGAAAATTCCAAGGGGTGATCATATAGGCCACGCCCACCGGTTGCTTGAGCGTCAATACTCGCGAATTACCATCTGGCGCAACGTAATAGCGTCCGTCGATACGGACTGCCTCCTCTGAAAACCAACGAAAGAAGTCGGCAGCATATGCAACCTCACCTCTGGCTTCAGGAAGGGGCTTTCCCATCTCAAGAGTCATCAAAAGAGCCAACTCTTCTTGTTTCTGCATGATCAGTTCATAGGCTCGGCGTATTATCTCAGCCCGATAGCGAGGAGCCGTCTGTGACCATTCGCCAAAGGCGGAATGCGCAGCATCTAAGGCTGATAGAGCGTCGCTAGGTGTGGCGTCAGCAACCTTGGCAATCGTCGCTCCCGTTGCAGGATCTTCAACGTCAAAAGTAGCATTTCCTTTAGCTTCGATCCATTCGCCACCAATATAGAGCCGCTTCTCTATAGATGCAAGTACTTTACTTTCCTCATCACGCATGTAAAACGTCCTCTTTCACAAAATTCATATGCTCTAAAGTTACCCCAATAAGGTACCCAAAAACAAGACCTTATCAACAACAGGTCGGAGTTTTCGGTTGTAGGAAAACACAACAAAACCCTAAATAGTTAGAGGAAGTCTAACTATTGGCACCAAGTCCAAAACAATCTAGAACTAAAATAAAAGACCTCTCGACTCCTAGGGGTAATTAAGAGGTGATATCCTTTGTCGAGAATCTCGCCCACGCTATCGAAAACGCAAGAGCCATCCACCCTAGCTGCTCCAAGAAGTCCTTATAGATCCCGCTAAAGATGACTGGGTTCCTAAACAGATCCGTCCCCGCACCCCAATAGTTGGGAAGCATTATAGGAGCAAAGTGAATCAGCTGCGGAATCGTATTGAGGATCTCGACAATTACAACAAATCCAAACGAGATTGCAGATGCACCAATTGCGGAGTCAGTAAGAGTAGACGCCATAACTCCAATGGCAACGACCGAAAAAACTGAGATACCCTCAAAAAACCCCAATCCAAGCACTCGGATAATCCCTTGACTAAGAGGAATCTGCGAACCAGAGAGGGTTGTTACGGCTCCTATTGGGAACAATAGTGCACCCACTATCAGACCAATTACAACCATAAAGAGGCTCGCCAATAGTGCGTACGTCAAAATTGCCGAAGACTTGATAATAAGGATGCGAGAACGACGAATTGGAGAGATGAGAAGATACCTAAGCGTCCCAGATGCCGCTTCGCTAGCAAAAGCTTCACCAGCAACTATTGAGATTATCAGGGGTATGATCACAAACTGCGAGGTGGTAATTGCGGTAATCGAGAGAAATACGCCGTTATGGGTGATTTGATCGATAAATGGATTCGGTCCATTTCCACCATTGCCGACACCAAAGGTAGCAACGACTAGCCCTAAAATAATTGGAATTGCGGCCAATACGATAAAGCTTAT
Source organism: Acidithrix ferrooxidans (assembly GCF_000949295.1). Classification (GTDB taxonomy): domain Bacteria; phylum Actinomycetota; class Acidimicrobiia; order Acidimicrobiales; family Acidimicrobiaceae; genus Acidithrix; species Acidithrix ferrooxidans. The sequence continues at coordinate 150,994 of NZ_JXYS01000001.1, read as the reverse complement.
TAACGTACGTCGACGGAATAATATAAAGCGAAGTTCTTCAATAAACATCAGAAGTTACCCCCGTCAGGTGCACAAATGCCTCTTCGAGGGTTGATTTATCCTCGGCGATTCTAAATAGACCATAGTTTTCTTGAACTAAATCTTTCACGATCTGTTCGATTGGGATTTCACCGCGCGAAACCGAAAAGAGGCCCCCACTCACATCTTGAAATTCGAAGGAGTATTTTGCCAAGAGCAGAGCCTTTGCCTCTTCTACCTCCCGAACTCCAATTACCAACTTCGTAGGAAGTTGGCTCTGCAGCTCGCTCAATTCGCCCTGAAATAACAATTCTCCGTGTTGAATCACTCCAACGTGGCTACAGAGCTGCTCTATCTCAGAGAGAATGTGTGAGGAGATAAAGACAGTAGTTCCCGAGCTTGAGAGTTCCATAATCAGATCACGCATCTCGACGATGCCTTGAGGATCCATCCCATTTGTAGGTTCATCTAAGATCAGTAGTCGTCTAGGAAATAAAAGCGCATTTGCAAGTGCCAGGCGCTGTTTCATGCCTAGGCTCAGCGCCTTGGAGCGCCGTTGAGCCACCTTGGACAAGCCGACTCGATCTAAAGCAGCTGCGATATCAGTCTCAAGGGCAGCCAGCTCTGGAGAAGCTTTTGCTGCGGCTTTACGGATTGCTTTAGAGTTGTTCGCCATGCGCTCTAAGTATCTACTCGGCGATAACGACGGATATAGACCGGGTCCTTCTACCACTGCTCCTAGATGAGGAAGGACTTGATCTAAGTATTTTGGCATCGACCTCCCCAAAACCTTCATCTCTCCTGAAGTAGGGAAGATCAAACCAAGAAGCATTCGAATCGTAGTTGTCTTGCCAGATCCATTTGGCCCCAAAAATCCATAAATTGAACCCTCGGGCACGACAAGATCTAATGAATTAACCACCTTACGCCCACCATACTCTTTGGTAAGGGCTGTGGTTTGAATCAAATATTCCAAAAGAAAACCTAACTGAACAAAGCGCTACCCCTATCAAGGAAGAGGTAGCGCATTACAAACGTCCGTATTTACAAATCAGAAAGCCAAAATTTCAAATGATAAAGTTCTGATTCCTTATCGATTCAAGTAAAAATGACAAATATCGCATTGAAATCTCATTAGGTAAGGTTCAAAGTCGAACAGAACCCTCAAAAATTCATAAGCTCAACTATCTAGACATGCGCCATGCTTTAGCCTAGGTCGTTCAACAGCACCGAACCTGGCACTGCTCCAAAGGCTACCGTTCCATTTTGAGAGATGAACGCAGAGCCAAAGTTCAACGTGATCAGATATCCGCTACCCAACGAAGTCGTCTTAGGAACCCCTATTGCCTTTAGCATTGCCAAGGCTTTAGATGTTGAAGTACCAGTGGACGAAGCTGAGCCAGCGGGCCCACTCAAAACAACTACCTCAGAAAAGCCACTGCCGATAACCCTATGGGTTAGAGAAGGCGCTTTAGTACCAGGAGCTGTTGAAGAGATCATCGGGGGATGTGTCATACTTGTACCACCAAGAACTGTCGTCTTAAGAGTCGTGCCCGGTGCTGGCGAATAACTAAAGACGGAACTTGCCGGCTTTTGATAAGAAAGCGACTGATACGCCAAAGAAAAGACCGTCGAAGAAGAGGACGAATCGATATAGACACCCAAGGTATCCCCGGTAGTGGCATCGATTGAGAATCTTACATCTTTTATCAACGAATTTGGATCATTGCTATGAACGGTCAAAGTGTAGGTAGCTTGACCTGCAACGTATGACGAACTATCTACCGAAGTGGTGGATCCTGCAGGCAAAGAAGCGAGAATTTTGGAGGCAATAGCTGCTGGAGTGACCACATTTGATTTGGCAAGAGCCGAAGTTGGAGAGGTCGGTTGGCTTTGTCCGCTAACGATCTTGGTCGCACTATTGTTGGTCGAGTTGTAGAGCCATGTCACGCCATTAGTCGAATATAGATCCGACTCTCCAGTTGCATTTGGGATTTGAACCCTCAAGCTTCCAGTTCCATTAACCCAGTAGTTCGCCGACACCGAGGAGGTGAGCGCTTGGGTCAAAAGCGTGGTAAGTGGATTCGAAGACGCCTTGCCACCTAAAGCTGATATCGCTTGGGAAGGGATCCCGCTATTGCCAGTCTCAATTATCGAGCCCGAATAGATAGGTGCCTTTGCACTTAGTGCCTTGGTGATCAAGGCTGATGCGCTAATCGGAGAAAGGTTGGGTACAGATGCAGAGACTACACCGGGATAAAAACCAGCTACTGCTACTACTCCGACTCCCAAAACTGAAGGTATAGCCAGACGAGAGATGTAACGCCGTCGATTTCGATCTCGAAAGGAGCTATTGGCCTTTGAGCCATCATTTGTAGTATTGCCGGTATTCAAATTCATCTTGAAACCATCCATTTCGTCTCTTGTATATCGTTTAACGCAAAATCACTGTTTTATATTCATTTTATTACATCAGAAATATTAACTTTGGCTGAATGTTTGATGACTCTCAGTTCATAGAGCCCAGCTTGACCTACCTCACAGAATAGACAACTACCGCTCCAATGACCAACCTTTCCTTGTCAACCAATTTAAGCTTCTAGATGGCGGGGAGCATGACCGAAACGACGATCCTATGATTGAAAATTAGAAATGCTGGATTAGGGATTGCAAGCCTTCAAGTGGTCTCGCCAAGTAACTACAGAAAACACTCAATTTCACCAAAGATTAGACCAAACAAGACAACATGCAATGCGCCATGTTTTCAAAGTAAACTTGGACTTGATCTGGGAAAATCCACAACCAAAGTCATCAAATTCGAGAATAGGTACACGCGAGATCTCGATGTTCTAGATCAAGTGACCCGCATCTTCCAGGTCCGTCCCGTCTTTCAGGGCCAACTAACCAAATGGTCGCAGCCTTACGTGATCTCTCATAGGCACAGAGTGATTCGTTATAGCGAAAAAACACCAGCCTTGGGGCGATCACACAGAGTGCTCAAGGCGAAATAAAGCAGTACCTCATCTTCTAGCGTCGTCATCTAATCGGCACTTAATCTAATCGGCACTTACCAAACGCCTAACTAACTAGTTTGTACTAACCATGTCGTAATTACCCAGAATCTACCCGGCAGCAGGACTGGTTCCAGGCAATGGCAAGATTTGGCATCCAGATCCACAATCTCCAGATCGATACTCTATTGCGCAAGCTAACCTTGGATTCAAGACTTCCTAATCACCATTCAAAGGTCTTCAGATTCAAAAGTTCACAAGAGCCGGTTCGCTGACACTATCAGGACAAATTGATTGTTAGAGAAAGCAAATGAAAAGATCGATCTCGCATTTGATAGATTCAAGATATCGAATAAGGCCAACAGGCCCATCTGCCTCAACATCCGATCAGCGATCATAAATCACACCAATACTCTTGCGCCTTTGCAACCACCGTGACCCGATGGGTTGCCCTACCCAAGTCGACACACCGAGAAGATTCATGCGTCGTCTAGTTGGCCAATTGGCACTCTAGATCTCTAGCTACTTGAGGCTACGCTCAAATTGATGAGCTGGATAGCAAAAGATAAGCAAGGTCGAGACGCCAGCAATACAACTTGGGAGCCACTCTCGCGCAGATAATGAGAATGTACTCTCGTCCTAATAGGCAAATATGATCATCCGCCTATAGCCCAGCTGAACTAAATTGCCTAAATCTCTAAGACGCCTAAGAGAAAAACAACCAACAATGGACTCTCTGGCACTTGCATAATGGCCAACTTTATGGCATAATTGAAAGTTCTAGGTTTTATGCCAGCTGAAGTAGCCGCAACAGATTCGGAGAGTGCATCGGTTCAATCGTTAGATAAATAGTATCGTTTACGAAATTAGTCGCTAATAAAGTTTGTTCCATAAAACAGGTGAAACTAAGGATACGGTGGTCGCGCATCTGCTACTTTAGGTCAACCAGATTGTCCAAACAGTTAAAGGCGGCACTTCGATTATGACGAACTCATTTGTAGAACTTAGTTTCATTCCAATGAAAGTGCGGCCAAATTTTGGCAAAATCTACGAGACGTCAAGCAAAGGCGATAAAACGTCGAAGTGAAGTTTGGCGCAAAGTTTGTGTACGTGACATAGCTACATTAAGATAGAATGTAGCGTTCAAAATTTATTAAGGCATTTAAAATTATGACGAAGACGACAGTGACGACACGCAAGAAAGTTGAGAAGGAAAAAGTAGACCCGGCATTAAAGGCTCCTCGCAAGAGGCGATCGAAAAATGACGCAGCGACGGTTGATGCGATATTAAATATCTCAGGTTTAGGCGCAGATGCAGTACGTCTTTTCCTAGATGACTTAGCACGTCACCCTCTACCCTCTCCAGCAGAACAAGTGGAACTAGCTAAGCGCGTACGTGCCGGAGATGAGACGGCTAAGTCTGAGATGGTGGCCGCAAACCTTCGCCTAGTAGTCCACTGGGCACGCCGATATCAAGATCGCGGAGTCGAACTCTCAGACCTAATTCAAGAAGGCACCTTCGGACTGATTCGTGCTGTCGAAAAATTTGACTGGAGAAGAGGCTTCAAATTCTCTACCTATGCCACCTGGTGGGTTAGGCAATCCCTGCAGCGTGCAGTTCATAACCACGGCCAAGCCATTCGCCTTCCAATGGAGGCCGCAGAGAGATCACGTCGAGTTGATAATGTAACTCGAGAGCTGCAAAATGAGAACCAACGTAATCCAACGGAGTTAGAGATAGCAAAGAGTGCGAATCTTTCACCTGCCCAATTGGCAGATGTGAGGCATGCAGCTAGAGTTGTAGCCTCTCTTGATCAAGCAGTTGGCCCCGAAGGAGAGACAAGCCTCGGCGACCTGGTAATCGGTAGCGAAAACACGTTTGAGGATGAGGTAGACGAAGCGCTCACGCGCGATCAACTTCGAAAGGCACTCGAAGAGCTAGATCCCCTAGAGCGTGCCGTAGTTATTCTGCGATTCGGCCTTGATGGCAACAGACCTGCTTCATTAGAAGCGACTGCCAAACATCTTGGAATTGGACCTCGACGAGCGCGTCGTCTCGAAGCCGCGGCTTTAGATCGACTCGCTGAGCATCCCGGCCTCAAAGCTCCAGCTGCTTAAGATAATCAGACAAAAAATTCTAAAACACCACTACCGATGGCATTCTACTTAGTTGCGGAGTCTCATTAGCAGTGGTGTTTTATTTTATGGATCCATACTTTATTGATCTCTGCTTTATCTAGCTTTACCGGCGAAAATTGCGCCAATTCACCAATTGCAAAAATCATCTGGGACAAAATTCAAAGGTCGCTACAATGCCAGATGAAACAGTCAACCCCACGGGTCCTTCAAAGATCCCAGGCCGACGAGCTAGCCGAGGCGTTAGCCATAGATGATGGCGTAGATCGAGGTGACAAAAGTACTACCTAAACTCAAGAATAATAGAGTAATTAAGGTCCGATTATCCCCGACAAAGATGATCTGAGATCTCCAAGGTCAATGCTCCCCGCCAAAAAAGGATTAGTCCAACTTAGATCTATTACCGATGGCTGTGGCTGATCAAATTAGCGCAATCGAGCCATATAATCGGATGAATGCCAGTTCGAAACGACAAGATCCAGATCAATGTGAAATCAACATCTATGGACGCAGAACTTTTTAGCGATCCTTCATGGGACCCCTCGATCAAGCGCCCTGGAGTGGTTCTAATCCATGAGATCTTTGGACTAAACGAAGATATCCGAAGGATTGCGGGAGAGATCGTCGCTGAGGGATACGTCGTACTTGCGGTAGATCTCTTTTCAAACCAGACTAAGGCCATATGCATGGCTCGGATCTTCTCTAAAATGCTGACAAGCTCGACAGACCATTTCGCCATCGACCAATTGAAGCAAGCCTTGACCGACCTAGCCAAGCTTGAATATGTAGATGAAGCCCGCCTTGGCGCGGTTGGCTTTTGCCTTGGTGGATCCTTGGCGCTGGCATGGTCCACATCAGACAACAGACTTAGGGCGATAGCCCCGTTCTACAGCTTCAATCCAAGGCCAAAAGAGGCGCTTAGCCGCGCTTGTCCGATAGTAGGATCCTTCCCCGCTTCAGATGTAACTGCCAAGTCTGGGCGTGCACTGGAGGCGACTTTGGCGCAATATGAAATTGCACACGATATCAAGATCTATCAAGGGGCCAAACACTCCTTTTTCAACTCGCCATCCTCCAAGAACTACAACGCACAAGCTACTGAGGATTCTTGGTCACGGCTACTGGTCTTCTTCGCCCAACACTTAGCTTCTAAAACAAACGAGTAATTGAGACGAAGGCGCACTAGGCTTCCACCAGTCCACAACTTTTAGACGGTCCCGACAACTTGTTGCGGTCCTTGATTTATTTTAGGTGATACCCCTTGGGCTGCCCAAGCGATGGTGAAATTCGAAGATGCTCAAATTCAGTCGCCCTGAAGAAGGCGAGCTGTAGCAACGGGCCACTTTGTAGATCTCTCATATCCGATAAAACAATTTAACCATTGTGCAACGAGGCTTTAACTATTTAAAGATAGATTCATCTCCAGATAGTTAGGTTCTTAAAAAACTATATAAAGGGCAACCCAACCATGAAAAAACCAAAAGTCATACGGACAATTACACTCTCACTCTCACTCGGTGCTTTGATTGGCGCAATCGACTCTCCGCTAAACATCTCTAAGGTCTCTACCCCGGTTTCATATTCAACGCCTGGAATGGTCGGCTTTGGAGCCGTGCCTTCGGCGCCAATGCCCCAAATCACGCCAACCTCGGTCGTAATTGGAGCAGCGACAACCCATAGCGGCGCTGGAGATTGGTACGCAACTGCAAATGGACAGGTAATTACGACCGGCGATGCCAATAGTTACGGCGATCTCTCACAGACCGCTTTGAATTCGCCTATAATCGCATTTGTGCCAACTCCAGATCAGAGAGGTTACTGGATGGCGGCCTCAGATGGAGCAGTCTATGCCTTTGGGGATGCCAAGAACTACGGCGATCTCTCACAGACCAAACTAAATGGACCAATAGTCGCCATGCTTTCGACACCGTCAGGCGGAGGATACTGGCTAGTAGCAACCGATGGAGGGGTCTTTACCTTTGGTGATGCCCGCTTTTATGGCTCCATGGGAGGGCAACATCTAAATGCTGCCGTAGTAGGAGCCGGCGCGACTCCATCAGGACTCGGTTACTGGCTTGCTGCAAGCGATGGGGGGGTCTTTACCTTTGGGGATGCTCCATTTTATGGCTCCATGGGCGGACAGAGTCTAAATGCTCAGGTTATGGCTATGGCCCCTACCTCTGATGGCAAAGGCTATTGGTTGGTGGCCAACGATGGAGGGGTCTTTACCTTTGGGGATGCCCGCTTTTATGGCTCACTTGGATCAGCTCTACCTAATACACCAATCAGTTCGATCATTCCTTCTCCAAACAATCTCGGCTACTGGCTACTGTCACCTGACTCCTTCAAATACAGCTTTTCCATCATCGCAAATGAAAGAACCTTCAGTAACTCTTCCGCAATCGTGGCAGCAGCTCAATCTCAAGTAGGACCAGTCACTAGTGGAGGATTTTGCAACCCTTATGGACCTTGTGAAGAGTGGTGCGCCTTATTTAGCTCCTGGGTCTGGAATCGAGGTGGCGTACCCAGCGTGTCAGATGGCTTTACTGGCGACCTCTATAATTGGGCTGCCACCCACACGAATGTTATTAGCGGCACCTCCACGCCAGCCGCTGGAGACATAGCATTCTACGGAACAAGTCCAGCCAATACCGCAACGTCGGTCCACGCTGGCGTTGTTGTCCAAGTATGGCCCGATGGATCTATTATTACCGTAGAAGGCGACTCAGGGCCAGGCCCGGATGGATACCTTGGAGTCACGATCAATGGTCCATTTCAAGCTGGTCGTTCCACAGAGGTGGATGGCGACCCTATCTATGGCTATGGCGAGCCCCAATAACCTCAGACATAAGACTATAAAGAGTTGAAAGACGCATCAAAGGGTCGCAGATGACCGGTTAGTGCATTTGCCATCCTCCACTGAATCTCAGCCACGGATATATATATATATATATATATATCAAAAAAACCAACTGTCAACGGCCATTTGGAATGGATGAATATGAACACGAAAAATACATATCGGATGACCGCCTAGCGTGACGGCCCACTCTCGGTTCCCCTGGACCCTAGAGTGGGCACGCAAAATCCCTCTGGCTATCACTTCTTGAGAAAAAAGAAGAATGAAAGCCATTATCTCGCGCCATTATGGATTTACACACGGTCCTAATGCCGAGGCTGGGCCCCAAATAAAAGATAACAAAGAATCCATGGAAATCATTGAAGCTTTGGTTGGTTTTGGATATAAAACTAAACCTTCGCAAGTTCGTTGGGGTTTTCCCAATGACCGCCCGAGAAGTTTTCAGGGCAATCTGGCCGAGCATCGTAAATGTTGCTTTATCCATCTTGGCACTTGAGAAGGACAGCTGATCACGATGGTCTCCCGTAAAGCAAGAATCTGGCCCTCACCGGCTAATGGCGATACTTTTAACGCAAAAGATAACAGTATCGTTTACTTCTGACACCTTCAGTGTTATACAACTTCTTGACTAGAAAGTTGGCATACTGTGTTACAATCCTAGAAATCCGTGTTCATAACTTCAAATTTAGGGTTCAAGAAGTTCTGCACGTTTCATTCAATTCTTGCAAACACCCAAAAGTTGTTATCACAGGAACAACAGATCGGTTTTAGGGTCTTGCTGACCCACATTAGTGTTAGGAGCGTCATTTTTACTCATTATAGATCTGAGTCAGCTAACTTTTTTAATTGATAACTCTCGGTTAGACCATATATGAATCGACTAAAACCGTTACATTCACATGATACCCTAGAATCGGCTGAAAAAAAGACTGAAATATAGTAGAAATGGCGAAAGCAGTAGAGGTAGCCAGGTAGCCAGGTGCATATTAGAAAAGCAAGGCGAAATGCCCGCACTTCCTTTGGTATCCGCATTTTTTAAGACACCAAAGAAAGTTAATCAGACGAAAAATCAGTTGGTCCGAATATTTCGGCGAGGTAGTCCAAAAATTATGGAATCAACGTTCAAAGATAACAGAAAAGTCATCCAAGGGCCCAAAAAAAACGAGCGACTTAAATGCCATTCTCCCCTATGGCAAGGGTGGGAAGAGACCAATATCTAGACCTCTACGAGTCCCCTTGGTCAATGCAATAAACTTAAGTAGCAACTGGAACCCTCTAGAATCTACTTTACAAGTCACAAAAAGCCGACTAATATGGTCAACAATATATATTGTAAGTCATGACCTCAAATTACAAGGGCTTTGAAACCCGCCAAATTCATGCTGGAGCAACGTCAGATCCAACAACAGGAGCACGTGCCGTTCCGATCTATCAGACCACGTCTTATGAATTTAGAGACTCCGATCACGCCGCTGCGCTCTTTGGACTGACAGAAGTCGGCAATATCTACACGCGAATCATGAACCCAACGCAGGCAGTTATGGAGGAGCGCATAGCCAGCCTCGAAGGTGGCGTAGCCGCATTAGCAACCTCTTCGGGACAAGCAGCTGAAACCTTGGCTATCTTGAACTTGGCCGGTGCTAACGACCACATAGTAGCCTCATCGTCACTATATGGTGGCACCTACTCCCTGTTTCGTTACACCTTCGAAAAGCTAGGCATCTCGGTAAGCTTTGTATCCAATCCTGACGATCTCAAGGAGTGGGAAGCTCTAATTCAGCCAAACACCAAAGCACTCTATGGCGAAATGATCGGCAACCCACGCGGTGATGTCCTTGACGTCCCTGGAATAGCCGGCGTAGCACATCGGAATTCTTTGCCACTGATCGTCGACAACACACTTGCCTCACCATACCTAGCCCGTCCACTAGAGCATGGAGCCGACATCGTAGTTCACTCGGCAACTAAATTCATTGGCGGCCACGGCACCTCTGTCGCTGGCGTCATCGTCGATGGCGGAACATTCAACTTCGGTGAGAGCCCACGTCACCCTGGATTTTCCGAGCCAGACCCATCCTATCATGGCCTCAAATTCTGGGAGGCACTAGGTCCAGGCGCCTATGCAGCTAAAGCTCGCCTCCAAGGCCTTCGAGACCTCGGGGCAGCTATCTCTCCATTCAATGCATTTCTAATCATCCAAGGCCTTGAGACCCTTTCGCTGCGAATGGAACGACATGTTCAAAATGCACAGGCAGTTGCAGAGTTCCTAGAGTCGCGATCAGAGGTAGGCTGGGTCAACTATCCAGGCCTAAAGTCCTCAAAGTGGAACGCACGAGCAAGCCAACTTCTACCTCGTGGGGCAGGAGCAGTCCTAAGCTTTGGGATAGAAGGCGGCCTAAAAGCCGGAAAGACATTCGTAGACTCGCTTGAACTTCACACAAACCTTGCTAACGTAGGAGATGTGCGTTCACTCGTTATACATCCGGCATCGACAACACATTCGCAACTAACTCCCCAGGAACAACTGGCCTCGGGCGTAAGTGAGGATCTGATTCGTATCTCAGTCGGACTAGAGAGTATTGACGATATCATCGCCGACCTTGAAGCCGGATTCCGGGCTGCAAAGTAGAAGTGGCTGACCATGGCGAACCGACCGAGCTGCACGGTCTCATAAGCAGGCAAATTCATTTACCTGAATCTGATCCCGGTCACAAGCGGTTCGCCACCCTATTTTCTGACACTCCCCTCCACCTCGAATACGGAGGGGAGCTCAGGGGTACTATTGTCGCCTATGAGACATGGGGAGAGCTAAAGGCTGACAAGTCAAATGCGATTCTTGTTTTACATGCCTTAACTGGTGACTCTCATGCCGTAGGAAATGCGGGTCCAGGTCACCCTACACCGGGTTGGTGGGATGGCCAGATAGGACCAGGCATGGCTATTGATACCAACCGCTACTACGTGGTCTGCCCAAATGTTCTTGGCGGATGCCAAGGAACTACTGGCCCATCCTCAATCGATTCTTCCTCCATGTTGCCCTTTGGCTCACGCTTTCCCAAAATTACAATTCGTGACCAAGCAAGGCTCGAAATAGAACTCTCACGTTACCTTGGAATTGAGAGATGGCAGGCGGTCATCGGGGGCTCCATGGGAGGGATGAGGGCACTTGAACACGCCGTCTTAGAGCCCGATTCAACTGAAAGATTGATAGTACTAGCTACAACCGCATCGGCATCCGCCGAGCAGATTGCCCTTTGCTCAATCCAAATCGAAGCTATCGAATTAGACTCTAACTTTCATGGCGGCGACTATTACAGCGTGGGTGACGGCCAAGGACCAACCGCAGGGATGATGATCGCTAGAAAATTGGCGATGTTGAGTTATCGAAGCGATTTAGAATTTGGCGATCGGTTTGGTCGCACATTGGTAAAAGGCAAGGAACCTCTAGACCCACGTGCATTTGAGGTTGAAAGCTACCTCCATTACCACGGTGAGAAGCTCAATCGACGCTTCGACCCAAATACCTATATAGCCCTGTCACGAGCTATGAACAGCCACGATCTTGGACGTGATCGTGGGGGTGTAGACCGAGCATTGGGTCAAATCAAAGCCCGGACTTTCGTGGCTGGCATCGAATCGGATCGCCTCTATCCCCTCTATCAACAAAAAGAGATTGCCAGCTCCATAAGGGCAACCGAATCATTTGTCGGTATCGAATCATCCTATGGACACGATGGTTTTCTGATTGAAGAGAGCGCAGTCGCCACTTTCATAAACAAGGCGCTGGCCTAGTTCAATCCATCCTGGCCTAGTTCAATCTTTTAGGAAGATCCCCCTGGATAGTTTTTAGAAATGACAAATCTCATCTCGATTCGCCCATAACTCAATCTCTAATGAAAATCCAGAGTCGACCACACACCCATCTTCAACCAGTGAGGCCTTCGAACGCTCCAGAGTTGGAGCCATTTTGGTCTAGCGTTTCCAAAAAAGGCGCGCTCGACTCTTAGAAAGATCGTTACTAGCTGCATCGCTAATAGTTGTATGGTTATTAGACATAGAGCTACTGGGCCAAAGCCTAACTAGCAAAACCAACCGGGCAAAGCTCCATGGTAGATCCTTAGGTCGATCTAGAAGTGCTCTGGGAGTAAATAGAACACGCTCACCTTAACCACTAAGGAGTGCCATTGAGGAAGATCCCTCAATTGAAATAGTCGATTGTCCCTTCGACAATGGTCATTTGACTGATCAGTTCCTGCAAATCGAGAGGTGCTGGAGCACTAAATCGAACTTCCTCATTAGTTCGAGGATGCAAAAAACTCAGTTCGTAGGCGTGTAAAAAGACTCGAGGGCCAAAGTCGTACTTTGATCCATAGACCACATCCCCCACGATCGGAAATCCATGAGAAGATAGGTGAACCCGAATCTGATGGGTCCGCCCAGTCTCCAGCGAACAGTCCACCAAAGAGTAGATCTCATCACCTAGGCTTAGGATGGCCAAACGGCTATAGTGAGTCCGTGCCCACTTACCTTGGGCACTAACAGACATGATTCCGAAACCACGAGTTGACTTTCCAATTGGCCCTTCCAAAAGTGCACTCGGAGGTAGTATTACTCCGTGTACCAGGGCCAGATAACGGCGTTCAACGCTGTGGTTGCTGAGTTGACCAACGAGCAGGTCATAGGCTAAAGCCGAACGAGCCACCACCATCAACCCTGTTGTGGGACGATCAAGGCGATGCACAATTCCTGGCCGCAAAGGAGAACCTATACCAACAATCTCTGGATATCTAAATAACAATCCAGAGGCGAGAGTCCCTGAGGGATTTCCAACTCCAGGATGGACAACTAAGTTAGCAGGCTTATCGATAACTATGATGTCCTCATCTGCATAGATCACATCGAAGTCAACGCTCCCATCAGCCTCAATAGGGATATCCTCGACGCCCTCTAGTAATGTGGCTGGAAAGGTAATTACGTTGGCGCTAGAAAGCTTTGTAGAGCGAGACGTTGCCAACTTGCCGTCGATTCCAACTTGACCGTTGTCAATAGTTGAACCCGCGAGCGCCCTTGAGCAACCCGTAAGGGTCGACAACGCCCGATCAAGCCTCAGTCCTACACACGACTCCGGCACATCATAAGATACCAAGGTGTCGTCGTCACTAGGTTCATCGATTCGGATCACATTGCTCAAATTTACCTGCAGTCTTCTAGTCCGAACTTCTTTCTACTTCGAACAAAAAAGTTGAAGCAGAAACAGTACCTATAAGCCTAGCGACCTTAACGATTTGATGACGATGATACCTGTCGCTGACGAGAACCAACCATAATAACAATCAGTCCCACCACTACACCCATATCAGCCAGGTTGAATGTCTGCCAAAATCCTGAATGGATAAAGTCAATTACCGCGCCCCCATTGTGACGAAAGAGGCGATCCACCACATTGCCCAAGGCACCCCCCAAGACGAGGCCAATTCCTAGGGCAATCGTCCTACGTGAAGTACGCCATAGGGCGAAGATTAAGCCTGCTGATACGATAAGGCCAAAGATAGTGATGATTGCCGAAGAGCCCGAGGCGATGCCAAAAGCAAACCCAGAGTTATAGATCAACTCGAAGCCAACATGTCCAAATAAGAAACGAGGATGACCCATTAAATTACTCTGAGCCCAGGTCTTTGATATCTGATCTAGAACTATCCAGATTCCCGCGACAAGCAATCCAAGAAATCGGAGCCTCAAAAGTCGAGCCGTCAATAATCTTCCTTTACAAAAAGTCAAAGGGTCTATCTGAGTCTACAAGGCAGGAAGATAAAACCCGCCTCTTCATCTTTAGGTAGGCACCTACCAAAAGATGATAGCTAGGATCAACGCCTTATTATCGATCCACTCTTGCAGTGAACACAAAGTCGCGCATACGGCAGAGCCCTTAGACGAATTCTCGGAATCTCACTATGGCAGTTCGCACACTTACCATAGGCGGCCTTAGCAATCTTTTCAATCGCCTCGTCAATCTCAGAGACCGTTGCCATATGCGAGGCAAGCAATGCTAGATCGCGCTCGCGCTCCATAGTCGAATTGCCACCTTCACCAGACTCTTCATCGAATTGAACGTCGCCGGGCTCGGACTCTCTTGCTAAGGTTGCAGCCTCTTCTTTGAACATCTCAGCCTGTGTGAGATAGACCGACTTCTCTGCCTCAAGGAGAATTACTTGAGCTGCCATGAAATCTTCGTGGCTCAAAGAATCATACTCGTCGTCGCTAAGAGCATCGATCTCTTCTTTGGTCAATGTTGCCATCACAGCCTCCTGATTGCCTTTGACATCTCCTCGGTCGTCCATTATTGAATCGGCCGATATGGCGTTACTTTTTATACCTGCGGGTCGTTTATTCATTGGTGAAACTACCTTAGCAACATTCTTTTTTTCTGTCATCAACCTTCAAATCTTGTAAACCTAAGATCACATTCGCCGTTAGAGATCAAACGACGAGCCTTTCAAACTTATGCCCGTATACAGATTGAGTCAATTTTTCGAGATCGACTCATAATCGACTGACACAATATCTGCAAACTTCCAATTGGCTGCTAAATCGACGATGGCAAAACAAAGAAATCATGCGAATTAGCCTCGGGATGCTGGAGTTAACCATCCACCTTCAAACCATTACGAAGACAAAATACCTTATCACTTTTCTAGTGCTCTAATGTTTTCGAAGATTATACACTATCCGAGAATTACCTAGGCCCTGTAGCTCACCGCCAGCTTGTATCCCAATCGCATTGCTCTAGACGGATTCGATTGCCACTAAAACCGCCTAATTTGGTTAAATGGCCTTTAATCACCCAAACGAGAACAACGATAAAACGCAATATCCAAAGTTGACCCCTGGATTACGTCTTCCACAAATTGAAGAATCGATTCTCGACTTCTGGAAGATAGACGACACATTTAAAGCGTCGATAGAAAATCGTCGCCAAGGTGACAAAGAGTTCGTCTTTTATGACGG
The DNA here is from genome assembly GCF_000949295.1 of Acidithrix ferrooxidans. Classification (GTDB taxonomy): domain Bacteria; phylum Actinomycetota; class Acidimicrobiia; order Acidimicrobiales; family Acidimicrobiaceae; genus Acidithrix; species Acidithrix ferrooxidans. The sequence goes on along the minus strand of NZ_JXYS01000001.1, from coordinate 135,964 downwards.
CCCCCCATTCGCCAATGGCCTCCCACATTACGGCCATCTATTGACCGGATTCGTAAAAGATGCTGTCCCACGATATCAGACGATGAAAGGGTTTCGAGTCGAGAGGCGCTTCGGATGGGACTGCCACGGTCTGCCCGCAGAGATGGCGACAGAAAAAGAGCTGGGAGTCACCGGACGAAATGAAGTCATCAACTTTGGAATAGACAAGTTCAATGACCATTGTCGAGGTCTAGTTCAGCGCACTACTGACGAGTGGCATCGATACGTCAGTAGGCAAGCACGATGGGTCGATTTCGTAAACGACTACAAGACGATGGATATCGACTTTATGGAATCGGTGATTTGGGCATTCGCAAAACTTCATCGCCAAGGACTGATATATGAAGGCAGAAGAGTTCTGCCTTACTGCTGGGAGTGTGAAACCCCTCTATCCAACTTTGAAACTCGACAGGACGACTCCTATCGACCCAGAGTCGATCCTTCGGTTACTGTTGGTTTTCGCCTCATAGAGGATGCAAATGAGACCAATCCCCTTCTTGGTGGAGAGATCGAGATTTGGGCGTGGACGACGACGCCCTGGACCCTGCCGTCCAATCTTGGAATAGCACTGGGCTCTGAGATCTCCTACAGCGTCTTTGACCACCCCCTAAGGGGTCGTAAGGTCCTTCTGGCAGCCGCTTGCGCTTCAAACTATGCCCAAGAGCTTGAAGGAGCAACCTACCTAGGTGAAGTTCTGGGCCGTGAAGTCGAAGGGCGCAGATTCAAGCCGATCTTTGACTACTTTAGCGATGCTCCCAATGCATTCTTAGTAATGGTCGGAGACTTTGTAGCCACAGAAGAAGGTACTGGCGCAGTCCAAATGGCTCCTGGCTTTGGCGAGGATGACCAGAAGTTGTGTGAGAGTTACGGAATCGAAGTCGTCTGCCCAGTCGACTCAAGAGCTCGATTCATAGATCCGGTCGTGGACTATGTAGGACTTCAGGTCTTTGAAGCAAACCCAGAGATCGTAAAATACCTAACCGAACACCAATTCTTGATCTCCCTTTTGAACTATGAACACTCCTACCCGCACTGCTGGCGTACCGATACCCCACTTATATACAAGGCTGAAAGCTCATGGTTCGTAAGCGTTTCAGCTATCAAAGATCGCCTGCTCGCCAAAAATCAAATGATCAACTGGACGCCAAGCCACATAAAAGATGGATCGTTCGGGAAGTGGCTCGAAGGATCGCGAGACTGGACGCTCACGCGAAATCGATTCTGGGGTGCTCCGATTCCAATCTGGAAGAGCGACAACCCCCAATACCCCCGTGTCGACGTCTATGGCTCATTGGATGAACTTGAGGCAGACTTTGGAGTTAGGCCCAAGGATCTTCATAGGCCCTATATAGATGAGCTTACGCGACCAAACCCAGACGATCCCAGCGGACAATCCAAAATGGTCCGAGTTACTGACGTTCTAGATTGTTGGTTTGAATCTGGGTCAATGCCATATGCGCAATTGCACTATCCCTTTGAAAATCGCGAAAACTTCGAAGAACACTTCCCTGCTGACTTTATTGTGGAATACATTGGCCAAACTAGGGGCTGGTTCTACACCCTCCATGTCCTTGGCGTTGCCCTTTTTGATCGACCGCCATTTAAAAACTGTATGGCCCACGGCATCCTATTGGGACAAGATGGACGAAAGCTCTCAAAGAGATTGGGCAACTACCCCGACCCATGGGAAGTCTTCGAAGAAATTGGCGCCGATGCCATGCGTTGGTTCCTTCTGTCGTCACCGGTTCTAAGGGGACAAGACGCTATTGTCGATCGCGAATCGATAGTTGACGCTCTAAAGCGAGTCATAAACCCAATCTGGAACGCTTATTACTTCCTAAGCCTCTATGGCAACGCAGATGGAATCAAAGGTACCCTAGATTCCTCGTCCACGAATCTAATCGATAGATATATCCTCGCAAAGACGTCGGCATTGATTGAGTCCACTACCAATGCTCTCGATGAATACGACCTATACGGTGCTGCAACTGGGATAGAAGACTACCTAGAGGCTCTTACGAACTGGTATATCCGTCGCTCAAGAGATCGGTTCTGGCGCGAGACTCCTAAAAAGGTCACCGACGACCAAGATAAGTTAGATGCATACAATACCCTCCACACCGCCTTGGTCTACCTATGCAAAATAGTGGCGCCAATGCTTCCTATGGTCTCGGAATATGTCTATAAAGGTCTCACAGATGAGAGAAGTGTTCACCTAGTTGACTGGCCCACAACACAAGGACTACCCTTAGATAACGACCTAGTTTCGCAGATGGATCTAGTGCGTGAAGCCTGTTCGCAGGCCCACTCGATTAGAAAAGCACGAGGGCTCAGGGCCCGCCTCCCTCTAGCCAGCCTGACGATAGCCACTAAAGGCGCCCTTAGTCTGACACCATTTATCGACCTAATCGCCTCAGAGACCAACGTAAAAGAGGTGATACTCCTCGAAGATACGTCCGTCCTAGCTAAAGAGACCCTTGCGATAGTACCCCGCAAGCTAGGACCTCGCCTTGGTGGAGCAACTCAAACGGTAATTGACGCGGCAAAAACAAACAACTGGATAAAAACACCGGAGGGAATGGTCACAGCTGGTGGCTATGAGCTTCTAGAAGGCGAATTCCAACTCACAGTGGATGTGATCTCAAAAGAGGCGTCTCGGCCCCTCTTTGAACAGACCGGGGTAGTGGTACTTGACATTGAGCCCGGAGAAGAATTGATCGCTGAAGGTGTAGCCCGAGACTTCGTTCGCCAGGTTCAAAATCTTCGAAAAGAAGCTGATCTAAACATAACAGACCGCATTAATATTACGGTATCCGTAAGGGAAGATGCTAACTTAATTGGAGCACTAAGAAAGTGGATCGACTACATCCTTACTCAAACCTTAGCAGACTCGCTCTCTATGGATGAAGCAAGTACATCCAGCGAAAACTGGACAATTGAGGTAGAAAAGGCCTAGCCCAGGAAAAACCTGACCAGGAGTTGTAGCAAATTAACTGCTTACAAAGAACCATGATTGTCGACCATATTCAATTGCCGTGGTAAAGGCATTAATTACAGATAGCTATTGCTTACAGCTACCAGTACAACTATCTATGAGGGCGATTTAGAATAATAATTCGCCCTCATAGATCTTTTTACTTCGCACATAATAGATAGCACTGAGCACACAACTATCTGGTTATAGTAGCCGCAATAAGATGAAATCCCTAGTCGGGTAGGCATGCTAGCCGATGAATCCATTGACAATACGACCGGAAGTTCTATCGCTACCTAGTGCTAAATATAGCCAAATCGAATATCTCAAGATCCGATGAATTCGACCAAATAGCTAGATCGCCCTTATAAGACGTCATCAACAATCCTCGTAAGGGCGATCTTAAAAGGACCAATATTCGATATATCTCCACTTATTGGAATCAACATTACAAGTTTTTAGCAGCTTCTAAGAATGCAACTCCAGCTCAAAAAGACCAGTTTAACTGATCCCTTCGGACGCTTAATGGGTGATTTAATGAGAAGTAGACCTCGATTCAATTGAGTCAGTCTAAGGCCATCCTGAAACCTATAGATCCCGAAATGACCTCTCATTCAATTCCAACACCTGGCTTATTTAGCGGAATTGATCCCATCGAACCATAAAACGTTGCATCTCCAAAAGAGAAGATGCCTCCATCGGCTGCAACTAACCAATAGCCTTTTCCATCTGGTGTGGAGGCGATTCCAACTATTGGTTGGTTTAGATTATGGTTAGCCAGTGAACCATAAAACGTTGCATCTCCAAAAGAGAAGATGCCTCCATCGGCTGCAACTAACCAATAGCCTTTTCCATCAGGTGTGGAGGCGATTCCAACTATTGGTTGGTTTAGATGGCTATTAGCCAACGAGCCGTAGAATGCCGCTGATCCGTAGTCAAAGACTCCCCCGTCTCCAGCTGTGAATCTATATCCCTCCGAGATCGCAGATGGAGATAGAGCCGGGGTCAAAGTGGACGGAGATAGCGCCGAAGTTGTAGCCGAAAGCTCATTTGAGCTTTGAGAGAAGCCCGCTTGGTTAAGTGCCTTTACGTAAAAATAATACGTTGTTGCTTCTTTTAGGTTTGTTATCACATAGGAAGTTCCCACAATCGGAGATGAATTGACCGCGACGGCTGACTCCGATCCCGCAGAGGTACCTTCGTAGATGTAATATCCACTCACCACGGAGCCACCGTCGTTAGCTGGAGGATTCCAATTAAGAGTTACAGATGCTGGCGACGAGCTAGGAGATGGCGCTGTCGGCGAGCCCAACGAGGAGGTAGCTGAAGTTAGAGTTGGGGGAGTTGGCACTGTTATGGCAGCAACTATTGGTTGGTATTGAAATGAACCTATAGAACAATAACTAGATCCACCAGTTGGACGAGGAAATCCTCGCTGATCACTTGAAGGTATCACAGCACCGCTTGGAACAAAGCTAGTTGAAGTTGCAGGCGGACCACAAAGTCCACTTGAAACCGGCACAACATCATAAGCAGGCGAACCTGGCACAATGGCCATCGTTAGAGTTGGTCCAGAGTTATCGACCAGAGATCCAAGGTTGGGAGCAGTGGTACTTAGCGAAAATGTCGAGGTAAATCCACATGAGCTATCGCTTGAAAGGTTGTAGCCGAAGTCAAAAAAACTACTAGTCGCACTTTTTTCAGCACAGTTGGCCGTAATTGCAGCAGTTGCGGGCGGTGATCCAGTGGTGGACGCTGCACCGGAGGTGGAATTAGCGAGAATATCCCCAGCAAGTGTGGTTTTTGCAGCGGATGAATCATAGATTGCTCCACCTCCTCTAGTTGGGGCGCTGTTACCAGAGAAGGTCGAATTCGTTACAGTTGCTGAATTGTCATTATAGAATCCGCCGCCCGACTTCTTTGCCAAATCACCGGAGAATGTCGTATTGGTCAGGGTAACCGAACCCGCACTATAGAATCCGCCGCCCGACTTCTTTGCCAAATTACCGGAGAATGTCGTATTCGTCAGGGTAACCGAACCCGCATTATAGAATCCGCCGCCAGACCAGGCACTATTATTAGAGATTTCGTCATCATTCAATTGGCCGCCAACATAACTGAATATTCCACCCCCAAGGCTATGACCTCCCTTGGCGCTATTGTTCTCTATCTGATCCATAGATGACTTAAAAGTGCCAAACCAGTTGCAGATAGCCCCGCCGTAACCAGATTTACCACCGCCGTTTTTACCAACACGATTATTCGATATAATGTCGTAACTAGAGTTCACTGTGCCTTTGAGGATATAGATTCCACCGCCTTGTCCCCGTGCACCGGAGACATTATGGGTGATTGAATCGTTGGACAGACTAATTTTGGCCGAACTCGAACCATTTATGGCCAATCCACCACCACCGCTGAGCGCCCCTGGTGTTGCGTTGTAGCTAAATATATCATTGGTTGCAACCAGGCTCTTACTGCCAGAAAAATAGAGTCCGCCACCCTCGCCATCTTGTCCGCGAGCATGGTTGTGTGAGATCTTATCGCCTATAAGTTTTGCCTTTCCATCGATAGAAATTCCACCTCCCAAACCGCCCTTGGAGGATTTGGCTCGATTGTAGGAAATCACATCATTTGTCGCCAGTAATATACCCGATGCGCCACTGTAGATTCCACCGCCACCGAGAGAGCTATGTAAAGCCACATTGTGCGAGATAGTGTCATTGAAAAGAGTTAGATTACCTTTGTTGTAGATTCCCCCACCGCCATTGTGAGACGGATGAGTCTTGTGGATACCATTGCCATATTGAATGGTCAAACCCGATATTGAAACAGTCGTATTCTTTTTTATTCTAAACACAGGGCCTAGAACCCTTTTATTCTTTGCAGTTCCACCTACAAAAGTTGTCGAGGAACCCGCCCCAAGAATCTTTATATCTTTACCTATGACGATAGTTCCACTTGCTGATGTATTATAGTTCCCTGCCAAAACATCAATAGTATCATCGGCATTGGACTGCGCTATTGCGTATGCAATAGTCAAACATGGAGATGCGAAAGTACAACCACCTTTATCAGTTCCACTCGTAGATACGTACCTTGTGGTAGAAGAAGAACCAGCATAAGCAGGTCCAGGTCCGGCTATCAAAATCCCAACCATGCCAAAAAGACAAACGATTGACAGCGCTATATCTCGCGTACGCCTCAAACCTCGAGTACCCAAAAGGGACCACATTCTTCTATTGTTACCATACCTATTGGCACGATGCTCATTGGCACTATCGGATGACAATACTTTGAAGGGCCAAAGACGTAAGTTGCAACTATTAAACATATCTGGTGCGACCCTTCATTTAAATACACAATCCCAGAGGTAACTTCTAAAAACTTCAAGAGCAGTATTTGATTCCCCAACAAATAACCACGCTATCACATGCTACGCATACACCTGGCGGATAAGCTGTCCTTAAATACGTAAATCAAAATTCCATAATAAGGATCAAGGCGAGCCCATCGACCTATTCAAAACCATCTACTTCTAAGCATCTTTTGGGCTCGGCAAAAAATTCAAAGTTCAATCTATAAAAAACAAAGATCGTCACCCTTGGTAGTCACTCGAAAATACCACGGCTCACCAGATCTCTTTTAACTACACTTTGACTCATGCCCGCCACAAACCAGTCGAGTGTGAATCAGAGTGGCTATTCATAGTCCTCCACATCGGTCTTGGTGACCTCAGTGTCTCAAAAATGATGGGCTTCAATAAGGCAGTACCCGTTATAAGCGATCGTGCATCAACCAACACAAACTCAGTAATCTCAGAAGACCAAAAACCAACGACCAACGACTCCAGAAGAAGAGAGATGGCAACAGAAAGAGAGATGGAGCCAGAAAAAGAGAGATGGAGCCAGAAAAAGAGAGATGGCAACAGACTACGTAGAAGTAAAACAAAATATCAGACGTTCCGATAGTACCAATTTATCAATTTGGCCTTCAATAGCTTTTGAGGCAGGAGCGAACCGAACAATACTTTGCGCAGCTTAGGCCTCATGAGCTAATTTCTGTCCCAGCTATCGCATATATTCATCGGGATTGTGGGTTACCATCCATTGACTTCATTTCTTCTTTGAATTATTTTGTGAAGGCGAGAACAGCTGTAGCGATTCGCCATCTAAAACTGCATTGAAAACATCCAATCAAAAGGTATCCTGGACGCCACTAACTATTAATCTAAATGCTAAAGTCCTCTTGCACCCGGCACAAGCGAAGTCGTATAAAGCCATCGCTTCATCGCTTATTTGGGCTCCACCGACCACCTATGACATCGCCACGACTAAAAAAGCTCATTTCACCCTCACCGCTCGGAAGAAGGAGCCTATCTCGACTGTCAAGTGGCTTTAAAATAAAAGACCCATTGGCACCTAGGAAGAGTATCAACCTAAGTACCAATGGATCCATCCAAAGCTACAAAAACTATCCGTTGAACTCCGACGGAGACTCTGTTGACTCCGGAAGCTGAGGGTTCTCGCCCTCTTCGCTGTATAAATCAGCAAATGAGTTCTCAACCGCGTCAAGCGCACTGTGAAGGGCTAGACGAACCGTAGAACGGGCTTCAGAGGCTACAGCGCCCAAACGCTTAATATCGCTCTTGAGCTCATCCCTACGCCTCTTGTGATCCGAGACGTCCATCTCGAGTCGTGTCAATTCGGCATCCCGCATCTCAGCTACCTCTTGCGCAACCTTTGTACGCATCATGTCGGACTCTTGGCGAGCCCTAAACAAGGTATCCTCAGCGGTGAATTTAGCCTTTTCGATGATCTCGTCCGCCGATTGTTCGGCATGGAGGAAGATCGACAAGATTCGATCTCCGGCAGGAATAGAAGAGGCTGGTGGTACCTGTGCCGGTATCGGCTCGACTTGGAATGAGCCACCACCTTGAGTTGCCTCAGCTTGGGCTAATCGAACCTTCAATCGCTCGACCTCTTGTTCAGATCGAAGCAGTTTGGAAGTTAAATCTCTGATCTCTTTTTCACGACTTTCAGCACCGGCTGCAACCTGCTCTAAAAAAGCATCGACATCGTCTGGGTTGTAACCTCGCATCTTCTCGCGAAATTGCGCTTCTCTTATCGCCTTTGCGTCAAAGTCCATCCTTTAAAGGGTAGCAACTTACAAAACTACAAGGATGGTTTTTTCAAACAAATTCAAAGGATTGCGGTCATATGTACCCTTTGGCAGCACGATCACACCCCAATGAGAGAATCGACGATCCTCTTTGATGTACTCTTGCCCCTCAAAGTAGCTCTAGAGCGCAAATTTGGGCAACTCGACCCTAGGGGCCCGGGTTGACGATCCTCATCAAAATCTGTATTACCAAAAGGATGATCAGTGGAGATAGATCCAGAGCCGCCGAGCCAAAAGCTACCGGAGGAATAATCCGACGAAGAGGTAGATATACCGGATCTGTGGCTCTTCTGAGATAGATGTTGACCCTATACAAGGGGCTTCCTGGCTGTGTTGGAAAGAAACTCAAGAGAATCTGTCCAATTATTATTAGAACATAGACCTCGAGGCCTCGGTAAAGAATTTCCTGTAGGATCCTCAATGCTCTACTCCTAAAATACTCCGCGTTCGGACAGATTTGCGCGTTCCTCTTGAGAAACAGTAACGTTGCTCGGACTCAATAAAAATACGCCATCGGCTACTCGCTCCATCTTACCCTGCAAAGCATAGGTAACTCCAGAACAAAAGTCAATCATACGTCTTGGCAGGTCGCTCTCTACGTTTTGAAGGTTCAAAATAACAGGAAGGCCATCTCGCATAAGATCGGCCACCTCAGTGGCATCCCTAAATCTCTTGGGGTAGACGATATGAACTGTAGGCTTTACCTGATTTATAATTGGACGTATAGTTGGAATTCCGCTTGCCATCTTACCTCTATCTGGTAGATCCACTGGTTGCCTCGATCTCGCCTCATTTTTGAGGGCGACATCCGAATCTATGCCAAAGGGATTTCGTCCCCCATGTGCAGCATTTTCTGGTGCCTTGGCGTGAACCTGGGAAGGCGCCTGCCTTGGAGGTCGTTCCGGATTATCTTGGTAAACCTGAACGTTGGGACCCCTTGGATAGGTTTCTTCTCTGAGCTCGGAACCATTTCGAACCCCATAAGGGGGATCATATTCCGGATCAAATTCTTCAGGCGAATCGGTGAGACCCAGCCATTCAAGTACTTTCCTCATAGCGGGAGCCATTATCTCTCCATACTTTTCATCTATGTTCCAACTTGCAAACTGATTGGAGTTTTACTACCCAAATCAAAACGATTTACGATCTTTAATTCTAAAAGCGAGCGATTCATCCTAGAGGATGATCTCAAAATACCTAACATTCTATGAACGTTCGTAGTTGTTCATATTGTCAGTTCTTGCCTTGAACTATCTCCCGATCCCCAAAGATCGCTCGACCCACCCTTACAATCGTAGACCCTTCTGAGACCGCCGCCTCAAAATCATCTGTCATTCCCATTGAAAATTCCGAAAGATCCAAAGATCTACCAAGTTGATAAAGATCCCTAAAGATCAAAATGCGCTCTGGCATAGAGACAACCGGGGTTATTGTCATTAGACCGACTACATTCAAAGAAAGCGATAATCCCTTCTTTAGGGCCTGTTCAACCTCCGATACAGCAAATCCCGACCGTTGCTGCAACTTCGAGTAATCAACTTGCAAAAAAAGCTTTGATTTTGAGTCATTAGCAGCCAATAGTTCGAGCTCTTTTATCCTCGAAACACTGTGCCATACCCCAACGACACCAGCAAGACTGGGAATTCTACGACTTTGTATCGCACCTATCATATGCCAGTTGAGAACGGAATTTGAAAGAACGGTGGCCTTTTCCAAAAGTTCATTAGGGTAATTTTCTCCAAAATCAACTATTCCCAATTTATTGACCTTTGAAATCACATCAACGTCAATTCGCTTTGAAACAGCCACGACACTAACGTGAGACCCACCAGCACGAAGGACCCTGTCTTTTACCTTTTGGTAGTTTTCATAGATAAGTTCAGATCTGTCTTCCAAAGGTGCCATCTCCTAGTTCGATATGCAGATCAACTCGAGAATTATCCCTACTTCCACAGTTATGAATCCGAGCCTACGACAAACAAGGCCATTCTAGAGGCAAGATCTCCACCTCTATATGAAAAATACCTCTCATCACAGATCGTGCAAGGCGGCCGCGTACTTTGCAGAAGGACGCCACTTTTTTGAAAGAGATGCGAAATTGATCCATAGATGTCAAGCGCAACAGCTCCGCCCTCAAGCGGGACGCTGGCATTGGTTCCAACCTTTTGGGAGAAGATATCGGCGTCACCGCTGGAGAATTCATAACAACAAATCCCCGCATGAGGACCAACCACGCCAATCAGTTCACCAGATCCGGCTGCCCTTAAGCGATCGATAGCCCCTTGAATAATGCCGCCATAGATTCCACGCCAGCCCGCATGAATAGCGACATAGCACAATGAGGAAGAATCAAAGATAACAACAGGGGCACAATCTGCCACCAAGATTATTGGGACGGAGCGGGGTTCATCAACAAAAATCGCATCTCCCTCTAGAGGTTCTCTCAGTTGCCCCTTGCCAATTTCACCGTCTTGAGAAAGCTCTGCACTATCTCTTATGATGCTGGAGTGGGTCTGACGTAGTAAAGCTCGACTTTGGTATCTGCCGCCTGCCGCGACAATCAGCTTTTCGGCCACTTCGCTATTCCTAGCGTTGCCATCGCTTCGATTCGAGAAAAAGGCGGACCTTCCATCTGCATGGCGATAAAGAAGCTCCATCAAAAGACCCCAATCAATATATGAAGAACGCCTAATGTCACTAGCGGTACCTTCCTTCACGCAAACAAGGACAAGACCAAACAGTTAGATAATGCCCAAATAGAAACCAAGAGCAAATAGCACTATCGCTGTCGCTGTCGCTGTCGGGCATATCTCAGGTCCATCTGCCAAAATACTCGATCGAAAGGTTCGATTCGATCCCTCGGCTAGACGATTGCTAAAAAGCAAAAAACAAAAACATCCGATAGACCGATTGGATCACATGCCTACCCAGGTGACTTTTGAGTCTTGTCTTGTCCTAGTATCCTCTCCCGGTATCGTTAAGTACTGCTCTGGATCATCCTCGTCGTAAAACCTTATCCATCGTTGGCGAAATATCTCCACCTTGAATTCAAAACTCGATTTCTTGGTCTGATCTCTTAGCTCAGCATTGTCCTAATTATTAAGATGTAAATAAATTACTTAGACGGCAATGCGCGTTAGTGAGGCCATCGATCAAAACAACGGTAAAAACAGACCAGAGAGATCTACCTAAAAGTAAAATTTAATCCCATTTGGGGAAGGTCTTCAAGTTAGAGGTTCTTTAAAAAAGACGGAACGTCGATATCTCCATTGTCATCCTCGTCAAAGTTAGCTTTATGATTGGAGCCATTGCTTGACTTCTTAGATACTAACGAATCGTGATCGCCATTCAACCCTTCAGTTGCGCCGCCACGAACACTCGCGCTATTAGCCTCGTTATTAAACTTATCGATTGAAGAAATATCGATTTTCTTCATAATCGATTCGACTGTTTGGCTCTTAGCGTCATTGAGTCCAAAACCGGTGGCGATAACGGTAACCCTTATCGAATCCCCGAGACTCTCATCAATCACATTTCCAAAGATGATATTAGCATCTTCATGCGCCAACTCTTGGACGACTTGCGCCGCACGATTCACCTCTAGAACCTTGATATCGTGACTTCCCGCGATATTTATCAGAACACCCCGAGCACCTTCCATTGAAGATTCAAGGAGATGCGAGGTAGTTGCTAGCTTGACGGCCGTGACTGCTCGATCCTCACCCGTAGCGGTGGCCACGCCCATGATCGCAGTTCCGGCATTTTCCATTATCTTTCGAAGATCGGCAAAGTCAGTATTGACCAATCCTGGCTTGGTTATAAGATCGGTGATACCTTGAACGCCCTGCATCAACACTTCATCTGCCATCTTGAAGCCATCCTCAAGAGTGGTCCGATCGGTTGCAGCTGAGATAATCCTATCGTTCGGTATCACAATAAGGGTATCGACCTCTTCGCGAAGGCGTAGAATACCCGCCTCTGCCTGTCTTGAGCGATTACGTCCTTCAAATGCAAACGGACGTGTAACAACGCCGATGGTAAGCGCTCCTAGGGATCTTGCAATCTGTGCTACTACAGGTGCGCCACCAGTACCAGTACCGCCGCCTTCTCCAGCTGCTATGAAGACCATGTCCGCCCCTCGGAGCGCCTCTTCAATCTCCTCACGGTGATCTTCAGCGGCCAATTTGCCAACCTCTGGATCACTGCCTGCACCCAAACCTCTGGTTGTGTCCTTACCGATCTGCAACTGAATATCTGCATCCGAGCCAACCAATGCCTGTGCATCCGTGTTGATAACTATAAATTCAACTCCACGAAGCCCAGCGTCGATCATTCGATTGACGGCATTACTACCGCCACCACCGATACCCACCACTCGAATCATCGCCACATAATTATGCGAATCGACATTGATCATCGATATTCACCCCATCAGAAATCTCTTAGACAATTGCACCGAGTCTTTGAATCAAACCAGGTCCCCCCAACATAGCCACGTAGAACGTGCCATCTCGTAAGTTCATGCCTAGATGTAATCTCCAACTTTTACGGCTCGACACATAGCGGCCGATATCGCAAGTCCGTGCGGATTATTCTAGCGGTTTTAACTCTCCACCAACCGATAGAACACTAAAGGAATTAAGCATTCTTGGAAGTACTTCTCTGCACGCACTAATAACGCTGAGTATGTAATTCTCTCAGTACTTTGAGGAACTTTCAAGAGATAATTATTTATAAAATAGCGACTAGCGACTTTGGTAATTGCGCCATCTAATTGCCGGCGGCCCAACCATCGCATCAATATGATCGTATTTCCATGATTTCGTATCCATTGTAATTGGGTGGACTAAGTGAGCACTCAAAGCGCAAATCAGAACATTCTCTAGCTACGACATGGATACTTAATAAATTTCAAGAAACAATCAACCTAGCGCCGAAGTCGAAAAGTCCATCCAGCCACCAGATCGCCAACTCTGGATGTTCTATCGATGCGACTAAAAGTGACCGTCATGATCAATTCATCAACATCGGCCCAAGAGATCTTTCAAAGCCACAATTCAATTGCATATCAATCAAATAATTACACATAATAATGATATCTACCATGCACAATTTAAAAATCCTCAAAAGCTATTTATGGGGTTTCTTTTATCGCAACATACTCAAACAACCTCAAATAAGGACCTTCTCATTTTCCGTCTTTCACAACTCCTAGGAGCAAAATCCCAATTCACCGCCCCTAGATCAATTACCACAAAAATAAATAGCCCCTTTTCGCAGCGAATCGATCCAAACCACAAACCGCAATTACACGCCAAAACCATTCCAAAATAATCAAGACAACATCGCACTCTCCCGAAGGTAAACAATTCGCTTAAATTCAAATTCCAAGCTCATCGCTTGGGAAAAGGAATATCTTGAAGGGTCAATCAAACGACGAGCCCTTATGACAGTTTCAGAGTTAGATAAGTCCAGAGCTCCCCAAAAGGCACCTCTGCCCTTTTGACTTGGCCACTATCAACGAATCAGCCCCGGCAAAATCAACGACACAAAGGGCCGTTCTTCACCCAACCCGTCGCCGAATAAGATGCAAAACCCAGAGAAAATAGACCAGAAAGAGAGTAACCCAGAGTCAATAGGCGATAGGCCACTTTCGATCCATCTATTGCGCTTGCCCATTCAAACTTCACACAGCAGAATCACATAGTTAACTTTTGGTAACTTTTGGCATAAGCGACCTGACCAAGATTACCCTGGCCCTCTAGGAAGAAGATGGCGGTATCAACGACGGATGAGAGATATCGGTCAAGTCCAAGATGCTTCCTGGGGCAAGTGGAGTCGCCTTCTCTAAAAGTCCAAGTTCAGCAACGGTAGCACTGATCTTATCTTGATTGGAGATGTAGACAAATGTATGGTTTGAATCCTCAAACCCCACACCTGTTCCCGGAAAGACGAAATATTCAATCGGCAGATTCAATAGACCACCAAGGTGCCCCTCGATATATGCAATCCTTGAAAATGCTGGTTTCACCATCGAAACCGAGGTGTATGTGGCGCAGTTAAAGTCCACTATCACTCCGCCATAGGGGTCGGTTGCCTTACAGATTGCTGGCATGGCGACTGGGGGCGTAACGCCCGGGAGGACTTGTCCTCTTTGACCTATCACTATGCGATGAATGGAGAGTGAGTCTGTGGCTACGACAAAAGTTGCCTGGGCAGAGGTGACTAGCACATCCAAAGTATTTGGAAACTTCTTCTCAACTAAGGCCGAATTGATCTTTGGATTTTTGAGCAATAAAGCTTGGATCGTACTTGTGGGGACAGAAAAATAGCTAATGTGAAGATACTTCGAGACGATCCCGCTGACAAAAGAAGAACTTGCCAAAGTGCCTTTTATGACAATATTCGTCTTTGTAATCTTAAAGATAGAAAGAGAGGAGATGACCCCCAAGTAGCCTAGGCCAAAGAGGCCAAGTGAAGCCAGAGCGAGAGCAACTCTGCGCCGGAGAAATCGCTTCGCAATCTGGTTCCTTCGACGCTTTATCCGCGGGTCAATTCCACTCTTATCATCCAATTTTATAAAAAACGCTTTCTAGTCAAAAAGTACTATGGAGATTCGACCGAATCGGTCGTGGAACGATCCATCGACAAAACAAAGATAACACGCCACCCATATCCAGCAACCATAGAGTTCGGAAAATCTAAGGCGAGATCGTCACCAAAGAGAGCTCCAACCTAGTGAGATTTGACGGTGTTTAACCCTTCCAATCCGTAGGTCTCGTCGAATCCTAAAAATCGAATCTCGCTATGAAGTCGTATCGAGAACTTAGCATCGACAATATCACGAACTTTAGCCATAAGAGTTATGACGTCAAGGGCCGAAGCTCCGGGCTCTGCCTGAATAAAATTCGCATGCTTTTGTGAAACACTGGCACCGCGATAGGTAAATCCCTTTAGGCCCGCTTGTTCAATGAGGCTACCGGCGCTTATTGAAGGAGGATTAACGAAGACACTTCCAGCATTTTGCCCACCTGGCTGATTGTTCCGACGCCATGTCACAATCTCGCTAATTCTGGCTTTGGACAGCTGCGGATCCCCCTCCACCATTCGAATCGTCGCACCTAAAACTACCGCTGTGGGTGACAGTCCCGAACTTCGATATCCAAATCCGCATTGACTAACGCTCAAACTTTTGTAGCCCAAAGGCTCATTTGGATCATAGATCTCGATCGATTCAACCGAATCCGCCATAGTCGAACCATGGCCACCTGCATTCATACGAATAGCACCACCAATCGACCCTGGCACCCCTACTGCCCACTCAAAGCCACTCAACCCGATGCCGCCCGACCGTCGAGCAAGAATGGGTAAATGCACAGAAGATCCTGCCCTAGCGGACAAACCTTCAAAGTCAATGCGGTCAAAGTCACCCCCTAAGCAAAGTGCAACCCCAGAAAAACCAGAGTCAGAGACCAACAAATTCGAACCATTACCGATCACAAAAATCGGTATCTCACCCTCATTTCTGATCAGCTCATAGAAGGTCAAAAGGTGCTCTTTAGTCCCAATAGTTACACCAATTGCAGTAGAGCCGCCCACTCGATAAGTAGTACGAGAAGCTAGAGATGGATCAGACCAGATCGACAAACCAGCCAGCGCTAGGGCATCTCTCAAACCATTGAAATTCCAGTGGTGATCCATCAGCCTCTTTGTGCTCCATCCCGTCGCAGCCCTGCACGATCGATCATCTCTTGGGCCAAAGATGTGATGTCTCCCGCGCCAAGTGTTAAAAAGATATCGCCCTCTGAAATAAGGGCCAAGGAAAAGTCAGCCATATCGCTGCGACTAGGGTGATACAAAACCTCAACATTCGGATGGTTGGTATTCATATGTACAGCAATCAGCTCACCAGATACTCCAGGAATTTGATCCTCACCTGCGGAATATACGTCGCCTATAATGACTAAGTCACCGCCGGCTAACGCGTCTCCAAATTCGTCAGCCAATCTCGCAGTCCGGCTGTAACGATGTGGCTGAAAAGCCACAACTATGCGACTATGTGGCCATTGAGCCCTCGTAGCCTCAATCACCGCACGAATCTCTGAAGGCAAATGGGCATAGTCATCGATAAATTGAACTCCTCGAACCTCCCCTTTTCGCTGATATCTGCGAGAAACCCCGGTAAATTCCAAAAGCGAATTAGCCGCCACTTCAATCCCGACACCTAATGAAACCGCCATTGCGATCGCTCCAGCAGCGTTCAATGCGTTATGCATCCCCGGTACCACTAATTCAACCCTCTGGGACACTGAACCTCTCTGGTTCAGGTCAAAGTGCGTCTGATACTCCCCAAAAGAGACATTAGAGATACAGAAGTCATCGGTCTCGCGGACTCCAAAGGTTTTAACGCCCTCTATCGAAAGAAGGTCACCTACATCTCCAAGATAGGAGCCAATCAACTTAGGCCCCTCGGCGTTCTTGACAAATCTAAAGAAGTGGTCTTTTAGGTCTTCATAGCCGTTGTAATTTTCAATATGGTCGGGTTCTAAGTTTCCAACAACTACACCATAAGCACCTAGCGCCATAAAGCTCTTATCGCTCTCGTCGGCCTCGATCACAAAATAGTCCCCGGCACCCTTAGCTGCAGAGGTTCCCGTCTCGTTCAGTTCGCCACCGATAATGTAAGATGGAGAAAGGCCCCCAGCCAACAGGCAAAGCGTCAGCATCGATGTAGTTGTGGTTTTACCATGTGTTCCCGCCACGCCAATCACCTTGCTATCGCCTAGGAGAATCGGGAAAAACTCAGATCTATCCAAAACGGGTATTCCCTTTTGAAGTGCCGCCAGCACCTCTGGATTACTCTGTCGAATCGCAGATGAGATAACTACCACTTGTGCATCTCTAACGTTTGAGGATTGGTGGCCTAGATACAGTTCGACCCCATAGCCCCTGAGCCGCTCAAAGGAGGACGACGCCTTCAAATCTGAGCCACTAACTTCTACACCACGCTCAGATAGAACCATAGCTATTGCTGACATTCCAGCTCCGCCAATGCCAACTATATGGACTCGTTCCGGCATAACAAGGTCTTTCATGGCGACTCCTTTCATGGAAGTATCCCTAGAGATCTATGCGGACAAACCTTTATTAAAGAGCATAATCAATGGCTCTTTTCGCGATCCGTATTGCAGCATCGCCAACTTCGTCGTCACTTGGCTTATTGGGAAAACTTTGGTGAAAAACTTTGGTTGGCGAGCTGATCAATTTCTCGATCATGTCGCCAAGAAGTGCCGGGGAAAAGTCGCCTTCTCTTACAAAGACTGCCTCGCTTCTCTCGCAATACCAACGAGCATTCTTTGTCTGGTGGTCGCCTGGGGAGTTCGGAAGCGGAATCAAAATAGCTGGCACTCCAAAGTAGTCGAGCTCAGCCACCGTATTCGAACCTGCGCGCGAGATCACAAGATCCGCATTTCCCATATATGAATAGAGCTCGTCACTATAGTTTTCAAAGACGACCTGCGCCGATGACACCTTTGATACTTCTGTGAGTTCTTGTCGAACCTCCCCGAAGTCACGCTCTCCTGTAATAACAAAAAAGCCCACCTTTGGGAAGCGATTTGGGAAGTTAGATAAGGTAGCAATAATTGCATCATTTATTCTTCTTGAACCTAGCGAACCGCCAAAGATAACAACAAAGCTATCTATCTCATCAACCTCGAAGCCCGCTTTCGAAAAGAGATCCCGCCTTGCCTCTTTGGAGACATCGACAGCCATTATCTCTCTTCTTAGAGGGACTCCCGAGCGGTTCGCAAAACCATTGGGATCGATCTTGCCCCGATGGATCTTTGACTCTTCAAAACTTAAAAAGATCTCCTTGGCTAGTTTGGAGATCAACCGGTTGGCTCGCCCCATAACAGAGTTTGTCTCCACTACTAAAACCGGAATCCCCAAGCTATAACTAGCCAGTGCAACAACGACTGAGATGTAGCCCCCAAAGACGATGGCGACCTTCGGCCTCTGCACCTTGAGCAAAGCCCTTATCGCAAAAGATGCAGATACAAGGGAGGCAACGCCTCGTACTTTGGATAGTACTGTTGAGCTAGCGGTAATTCCCCTTACATCAAGTCTTTCTCTACCATAGGGCAATTGCGAAAAAATAGCATCCTCGACCGGCCTACTAGAGGTCACAAAACAGATTTCGCTCGCCGAAATCGATCTATCCTCAAGACACTGCGCTACTGCCACCGCTGGATAGATATGACCGCCGGTGCCTGCCGCACCTATGACAACCTTCATATCGTACCTACTTTTTAACTTTAAGACTTCGAGTTGCAACTCTCGAGAATCGAGTTTGAAAATTTCACCATCTTTGGACCATCATCGCACGCACCAAGCGACGCTATGGCCGCCTCGTTGCGCGCTCGGACATCTATTCAATAGATGCATCCGGCGCACACTACAGCCAGCGACGATTTCCTTTTGAAGAATAACCCTAGCGCCTAATGCCTTGGCGGGCTTGCGCCCTGAGTTAGGTTTTCGCATCCATGGTCGTAATGTAATCGATCACTCAACGGTTCATCCACTAAGATTTAATGGCGACAATAAAGGCCAAACCAATGCGTCCAAGTCCGCTCAAATAAGATCCAAAGGCCTCAGCTTTACCCAGGCCAATTAATCAAGGGCATTCAAAGACCTTTGTTAGCAACACTGTTAGCAACACTGTTAGCAACACTGTTAGCAACATAAAATATGAATACGTACTAACGAGATAGCAATCACATGCCCTAGCGCTAAGGCAAATCAAAAACAAAGTGTGATTACTCGCTCAACAAGAAAGTCCAAATTCCAAGGTTGATAGCAATGGGACAATTTTCACCTTCAAAGTCACCTTCAAAGTCACCTTCAAAAATCAAGCCCTAGCACTGTTTGAATCTTCTAATCGCAGTAGCACAATTGCCTCAACAGATAGGGTCAACTAGCATATCCACCTCATATGCATGACCCAACTCGCTCTATGGGAGGATTCGTTGCCAAGCTTTTTAATCTCTGCCGATCAGCTCTGTCGATCGTCTCTTGCCGCTAAGAAATCGACGCGATAGCTGATATAGAGACCTGAGGAAGAGAAACGACGATGATCTTCCATCCAACAGCTTTCTCCTTGGCAGTTCGATTGAAGCTACAGGTCTATTGAGACTGTAGTCACATGGACAAGCAACCCTCAAGGAGTCACTTTCTTACTCGCAGACAGCCTTACTCGCAGACAGCCAAGAACCACCTGCCGAAACCCCTACCATGTAAATCAAAGCCAGATCAAAGCCAGATCAAAGCCAGATCAAAGCCAGATCAAAGCCAGATCAAAGCCAGATCAAAGCCAGATCAAAGCCAGATCAACGCACAGACTATTTCGGCAAAAGGTTTTATACTAAAAATAAATTCACCCTTCACTAGCGAGATCCAACCTCTCAACGATTAAAATAACCCTTATAAAATACCAAGTTCAAAACGCGACAATACTAAGATATTAATCACAGCCATGAAAAACTTTAAATGATTTCTAGTTGCCCCTATAGATAAGTCACTGGAATCAAATCTTCAACTTTAATAAACCATGGTAATTATTTGCAATGACCGCCATTTAGTCAGCCAAAAAGTAGCAACATATTCATTTACTGCCATCTTTATCAATTCAAGATGGGTCATCAAACCACCTATCTCCTAACCAATCACCGCAAATTATAGGACTCATTACGCGACAATTATCAAGAGCCATCGACCAAGTCAAAGACGACCAATTGTCGATGGCTGCTCAACAGCAGCTAATTACATCTCTATGAAATACAAATCGCGACCACTTCGAGGAGCACTTCGAGGAGCACTCTCACGACCACAGGGAGAAGGCACCGGTTATGAGGTCTTGATGATCCAAATGATGATTGGGGAAGCCAAAAAAGCCAAGGCCGTCCCAAAATAGCAAAATCACAGATCCAAGGCGATGATGACCTTCAGAATTGGAATACCGCTTGTTATGGACTGGAGCGTTCCGGAGACTAGTGTCATCACACTAATGGTAAACTCCAAATATTACGATAAGTCGGCGCTATTGTTCCTGATAATTTTCGACCGTAACTACTTTTTTTTGATTTCGCTATCGCCCAAAACCTGCCATTAACTTCATTACCATCCGCATCGAATCGAAGCAGTAACAACCCAAAGTTACTTAATAAACAAACCCGAAGGGCAAGAATTTGAATCAACATTTGATTCAAAATCGATTAGAAAAGCGTAGTTAGTCGCAAAAAGGAAAGTCCCAAGGGGAACTAGCTTCACTCCTGGCATAAAAAATACCACGGATCTTGCGCTACTTTTTCAATAAAAGGTGCCACCTTTTCCGGCAACATTGGCCTGGCAATAAGATATCCCTGCACGTTTGCACAACCCATACGTTGCAGAACCTCAAATTGTGCTATAGTTTCGACCCCCTCCGCCACGATCTCAGCGCCCAGAGCATCTGCAATCCTTATGACCGACTCTACTATGGTGCTAACTTCAACGTTCTCAACCAATTCACTCGTAAAGCTTTGGTCGATCTTGATCGTTGTGGCGGGAAATTTACGAAGATAGCTGAGAGACGAATAGCCTGTGCCAAAATCGTCGATGGAGATGCCCACGCCTAAATCTTTTAGCTTTTCGATCTGTGCCTGTGACTCATCAACATTTGTCATAGCGATAGTTTCAGTAATCTCCACCTCTACCACGCCATTTCCAAGACCATATTGGCGTAGCTTGTCTCCCAAGATCGAGACCAAGCTGCCGTCTAAAAACTGAATCGCTGATACATTGATCGAGAGCATCGCCACATCGACCCCATCACGATGCCAGCTAGCCAACTGCGCGAGGGCTCGACTAATTATCCAATTTCCCAGTGGAATTATAAACCCAGATCGCTCAGCGATTCGGATTATTTCGGATGGCGGGACCTCACCCAATTTAGGATGATTCCAACGCAAGAGAGCCTCAAAACTTCGAATTGACCCATCCCTGAGCGAAACTATCGGCTGATAAACCAAGTACAGCTCATCATTGGAAAGCGCCCTTCGGAAAGACTTCTGGATCTCGAGGGATCGAGTATAGGCCCCAATATTCGAGGAGTCGAAAAGAAGGATCTTATTTGAACCACCATGACGAGCGCGTTCTAGAGCCGAATTAGCCAAGATAAAGAGTGACTCAAAGTCACTAGAATCATCCGGGTAAAGCGAGATGCCAATGAAAGCTCCTAAGTGAACTTCACCGGCTTCCGTCTCAATTGGCTGATTTATCAATCCCAAAACAGACTGTGCGAAATCCAGCGCATCGAGTGGATCCTTCGTGGCAACGGCCATCGCAAATTCATCGCCGCCCAAGCGACAGATCGGCCTCTTTGGATCTATCATAGCTTCAAACCGACTACCAAGCCTCTGCAATGCGACGTCGCCTATCGAATAGCCATAGGCCTCATTGACAGCTTTAAAGTGATCGAGGTTGACAAGCAAAAGAGCAACGCCACCCATTGCCTTTGACTCTGACTCAAAGAGTTCAACCGTGGCCACCATGAAGGAGTTGCGGTTCATAAGACCGGTCAAAGAGTCAGTCATCTCGGCGTTACGAAGGCGTTCCTCGTTTGATCTCTCCTGGGTGACATCCTTATAAAATCCGGCGTAGCCCACCACCATCTCTCGATCGTCACGAATGTGGCGAATTGAAAATCGATTCAAATACCCGAATCCATCCTTGCGATGGCTCCATAGGTCGCCGTCAAACTCACCGTTCCGCAACAGCTTCGACCAATCCTCGCCGAAACCACCATCAAAGACCATCGGTGAATCAGTCGGTGCTACATAAGTATCGATTGCATCTTCTTCGCTATAGCCGGTAATCCTAGTAAAAGAGGAGTTGATAGCAGTGACCCTAAAGTCGGCGTCAGCAATCGCTATGCCTTCTCTACTGTTAGTAAAGAGACTCGCCGCAGTAAGAAGACGATCTCGACTCTCAATCCGAGCGGTAATATCCAATACAACAGCGACGAAGAAACGCTCCTCGCCCACTTCGGCAATCTGAAGGTGAACTTCTACTGGATATCTTGACCCATCTTTGCGTTGACGGACCGACTCAAAGACCAATATCTCCTTAGTCTTATCCAATAGCGGTGAGGCCAGCTCCATGAAGCTGGCCAAATCAAAATCAGGCTTAATCGCCAGAGCATCCATCTCATTTAGCTCTAAAGCGCTATAACCAAGGTTAATCAATGATCCACGGTTGGCCCATGTAAAGCGCAGCGACTTGGCTTCATAGATTAGCACTTCGTTGAGAGAATTATCGATAATTCGACCGAGTAACTCTATTCGATTGCGCCGTTCGTCACGCTCATTTACATTTTCAACTGCAGCGACTAAATAGTCGAAGTTACCCAAAGCATCAGTGACCACCCCTACGGTATTATGAACACGAATAGTTGAGCCATCCTTATGGATGTAACGCTTATCTAGGACAAAATAACCACCAGTCGCCTGAGAAGCTCTAGCTAAAAACGCCTTACTCAGCTCAATGTCATCGGGGTGCGAGAGGCCATATACGATATTTCTGGGGAGCTCATCTTGTTTGTAACCGAGCATCTCACAAAAGCGACTATTCGCCTCTAGGATCATCCCATCCTTGGTTAATGCTATCATTCCAACCATCGAATGCTCGAAATAGGCGCGGAAGTGGCGCTCCTTAGCAGCGAGCTCAGAGGAACTTCTCTCGATTTCCGCGTTTCGGTCAAAGTTTTCAAGAGCAAAAGTTACATCACGAGATAGCTCGTCCAAGAGCGCAACAACATCGCTATCGAAAGCACCTATCTGTTCGTGATAGGCCGTAAAGATCGCAAAGATCTCACCGCCACGAAAGATTGGGAAAGATCCACATGAATTAATTCTATTGGTAACAGCACGCTCTTTCCATGGATCTGTCATTTCAGAAGAGTGAAAATCATTGATTATGACATTTTGACCTTCACGCCAAACGTGTCCAGTTGGGCCTTGTCCGAAGTCAGAAGATGGATCGACGAAGATCTCAATTCCATCTAAATACGCAGTAGCCCCAGAAGAGACTAGGCGAGTCATACTTCCTGATTCGAGATCCGGGCGCCCAATCCAAGCAAGTCTCATTCCACCAAGAGAAACCGCAATGTCGCAGATCAGCGGAAAGAGGTGGCTTTCATCTTCGAGACGCAAAATAGCTTCATTGATCTCATAGAGGGCCTGATAAAGACGTGACATCTTCTCGAACTTCTCGTCCATTTAGCTCCTCCGTCTATCCAAAACTGACTCCGGGCTTACCTCTGGCAATGATCTATCCAAAACTACCCAGCGAGTGAAAATAAAGCAATCAATACACCCCTCATAAACGCCTGAATCTCTCATTTAGAATCTCAAATTCGGATCGTCCTTTTAGCAATACGAATTATCTCTCAGTGATATGGCCAATAGAGACCCCAAACTCATAAGCGATGCGCAACTCAATCCCATGAGCCTCATCTTTATTCACCTGATGCCACAAAAAACCGTCTTGTAATAGAGCTTCCTTGATCCATTTGATCTCTCGAAACTCTACTTTCAAAGCTCATCGGAGCTGAAGCTCACCTACGCATAACCACAGTCTTGCCCCAATTTAGGCGTTCCGCTCCTAGAAAACCTATCAATGGATATCGACCTATAGTCGATTCGCATTAGTTGAACTTAAATAATTATAGTAATTTATAATTTCATCAAACTATAAATCAAACTTTTAATTTCGCCTATCTGGCCTCGTGCCGCCCCAGTTAGAAAAGAGCGATCTCATAGACGGCGGACAAAAGGCTATACAATGAACCGAAACTTATCACACAAATTGACCATTTGGAAAAGCAAAAGCTCCCAATTGCATAAAAATCATGAACTACTCACCAGCAATCTAGTGCGAATTGATCTCTTGGTAATATCTGCACTGATCCACTATCGTCATCTCATCCCAGATATTGTAATGTGAATGCTCGATAGGATATCAGCCATGAGGGATTCCCTAAGGCGTATCATGATCTGGCACCAAAGAAAGAGCGTTCGACAATTTTGCCTTTGCCTTGATATCGATCTAACACTGCACGGCACGACGGATAGAAAATCGATCAATTCCATGGTTCATAAACTTGCCTAAGCATTTCAAACGGTCAACTTTAGATATCTATATCCACTGGTAATAGACCCAAGAGTCGTAATCTTGGTCACCCCAAAACTCCTTTGGCATTCAGTCAATGCCTTAGGGTGTCCAATCGACAACTATAAACGAATCTAGCCAAGCCTCAGAAAGACCAGTGTTCACTCTGACTCGAGCTTTTAGAAACTCACCTTGATGAGCGCGGTCTCGAATCATCACAGCCCAGAATTAGGGGTGAAAACACCCTCTATTGACACATGCTAGTCAATTGATGCAATAGAGTGTCGCGCTCGAGAAACAATCTAGTATTCCAAAAAAACAAAACCCAAAAGACTTTCGACCGGCCCGATGCTCATATTACCCGCGCCTAAGTAGATCAATCGATCCTAGGAGCAAATATCAACCAGTAGATCTCGCTCACTCGCCAATCTAATATATATTCTTGGGTTGCCTAGGTAGTTACCCTCTCCTGGCAATCTCCTTCGGAGCCTGCAATAGCTTTGTAACTTTTATAAGATCTAAGCCACCTCCATTCTTGTACCGTTAGTCGTATCTCAAACTGAATTATTCGTGGGGATAATCGGTACCTCAACTAGGAGTTCGAGACAACCTATTCTCCTTTCCCTGGGAAGATTTAGATTTTTGAGACCATCTACCTCTAAGCCCACAAACAAATCATCTTTCCTAATCATCGATGAGATTAGAGTCGAAAAAGATGGACCGAAAGTCTTGTACCACAGCGCAACACAGCTTCTCCATGCAACCCTCAAGTACTTTTCCAAAAAGGTTTGGCCAAGAAAAGCGCGATCTCCTGGCCAAATCAATAATATCGACTGATCGAAGGGGTCGCCTTAGCACTTGGTTATCACGGTATTGCTAATCTCTGTTTCGCTAATCCGAGTGTGGTTGAAAAAACCGCATCAACAGCACGATGCTCCATGCGGAGGTAAGGATTCCGCCTCGATCAGCTATGTTGCTTTTGGAAGTTAACTCTGCAACCATTACAACAAAAGTAGTAGTCGATGCCACCTAAATTGACAGTAATGGCGCTGGCGTCGATCACTACATCCATCCCACAGATTGGGTCAATCCCAATCTGTGGATAGTTGGGCGCCAAAGTTTCAGCTCGGTGCGACCTTGAATTTCTTCGGGTAACTATCTCTGCCAAGATGGATATTGCAATCTCACCAGGAGTCCGCCCACCGATGTCTAGTCCAGCTGGAGACTTTATCCTACTTAGGTCATAGCCCTTATCCTCTAGAAGACTTAGAACGCCAGCTCCCCGCCTTCTTGAAGCCACAAGGCCGATATAACTTGCCTTTGACTCCAAGGCCTCAATAAGCGCCGGCTCTTCGTCGATCCCATGGGTAGCGATGACGACGAAGTCACTTTCAAGCTCCTTAGATCCCATGAAAGTGCCCTCAAGTGGCCTAAAGCCAACAACTGCCGCTGCATCTAAAAGTGCCTGAGCAATTGGAGAGTCACCATAGATCACAATCGTCGGCTCAGGAAGTGAAGGTTCTAAAAACATCTCCAAGGTCCCGCCTGAAAGGCAAGGGTTGAAGGCCCTTATCACCTCGCCATCTGAGTCATTTTCATCGCTTTGAGTACTATGGGGCGAGATGATCAAAAGTGCCGAGAACTCTCTTGAGAGAACCCGCAGCGACTCAGCCTTAACTGTAGTCAAGGCACAAGAGCCACCAACAAAACCTTCGATCGTCCCATCCGAAAGAATCACCGCACAGTCTCCTGGCCTTGCACTCGTTGGCGATTGGGCCCGCACTACAGTTGCCAAGACAAAGGGAACCCTCTGTCGTCGCAACTCCGCTGCTCTATCCATTACATCGATTCGTGTCACTGGATTGCCAAATCCGTCCTATAGGGCGCACCTTGCATTGCCTGCCAGACTTGAGCTGGCGTAAGCGGCATATCTGCGTGCTTGACGCCATACGGAGCTAGCGCATCAATGACTGCATTGACAACCGCCGGCGGTGATCCTACTGTAGCCGATTCACCAACCCCCTTTAGCCCAAGAGGATGATGTGGGGACGGCGTTACAGTGGCACCGGTCTCCCAAGAAGGACATTCTAAGGAAGTAGGAATAAGGTAGTCCATAAACGACGCACCAAGGTTATTGCCATCTTCATCAAAGGCAATAACTTCCATGAGGGCCATTCCCACTCCGTCTGCAAGACCACCATGTACCTGACCTTCAACGATCATCGGATTGATTCTTGGACCACAGTCATCGACAGCAATGAATCGCCGTACCGAAACCTTGGCAGTTGCAGGATCCACATCAACAACACAAATATAGGCTCCGAATGGATAAGTCAAATTCGGCGGATCATAGACACACTCAGCATTTAGGTGACCTTCTACCCCTTCTGGTAGCTCTACCGTTCCGTGAGCACCAAGTGCTATCTCGGCCATGGTTTTGCCCACTGACTTATCACCTTTGATGTTGAAGCGGCCCTTCTCCCATTCCAGGTCTTCAGGTGCGCACTCCAGCATGGCACTAGCCACAATTCGTGCTTTATCAACCACACGTCGTGCAGCTATAGCTGCGGCTGCGCCAGATACCGGGGTCGAACGAGATCCATAGGTGCCAAGGCCAAATGGGGTATTGTCGGTGTCACCGTGTACCACGTCAATATCTTCTGGTGGAATACCAGTTACCTCAGAGACGATCTGAGCAAATGTAGTTTCATGGCCCTGTCCTTGACTCTGAACCGATAGCCGAACAACCGCCTTACCGGTAGGATGAACACGAACTTCACAGCCGTCAGCCATTCCGAGCCCTAAAATATCCATATGGCGCTTAGGACCAGCGCCAACCGTCTCGGTAAAAAAGCTAATGCCTATTCCCATTAGCTCGCCTTTGGCCCGTTTTTGTGCCTGCTCCTTTCGAAGCTCCTCATAACCAGCTATATCCATTGCTAAGCGAAGGGCCCGAGGATATTCACCGGAGTCGTACTCCCAACCCGTCGGAGATGTATATGGGAATTGCTCTGGGCGAAGGAGGTTCTTCATTCTCAGTTCTGCAGGGTCCATTTTTAGCTCTTGAGCCAAACGATCAACCATTCGTTCAACGAGATAGACAGCCTCAGTAACCCTAAACGAACATGCGTAGGCGACGCCCCCTGGTGCTTTATTGGTATAGACACCCCGAACAGAACAATGTGCAGCCATAAGATCGTATGAACCCGTAAAGACGTGGAAGAACCCTGCGGGAAACTTGGTCGGCTGAGCGGTATTATTGAAGGCACCGTGGTCGGCTAAGACATCTACCCTTAGACCCAAAATCTTTCCATCGGCGCTAGCTGCAATCGAACCCTTCATGTGGTAGTCACGTGCGAAAGAGGTGCTCATCAAATTCTCAGAGCGATCCTCCATCCACTTGACTGGTCGCTTGGTAAGGATCGATCCAACTATAGCCAGCACATAACCCGGATAGATTCCAACCTTGTTTCCAAAGCCGCCACCAATATCAGGGGAGACCACCCTCAACTTATGCTCTGGCAATCCCGCCACTAGGGCATATAGGGTTCTGTGTGCATGTGGAGCTTGAGTTGTGGAATAGATCGTAAGTTTTTGATCTATCGGATCCATATAGGCAACAGCCCCGCAAGTCTCCATCGGTGCAGGATGGACTCGAGGATATAACATATCTTGGTTGACTACGATGGCAGCGTTCGCAAAGACCTCATCTGTAGCAGCTTTGTCACCCGACTCCCAATCGAAAATAAAGTTATCAACCTTGCCAGCGATGTCATCTCGAATCACCGGCGCATCTTTATCAAGTGCTTTTTTGGCATCCACCACCGGTGGTAAAACTTCGTAGTCAACCTCAATAAGTTCCAGCGCATCTCTTGCGGAATAACGATCCTCAGCAACCACAAAGGCAACCTCTTGACCTTGAAAGCGAACTTTATCGGTCGCTAAAACAGCTACCACGTCATGAGAGAGTGATGGGATCCAAGCCAGATTCAGCGTCTCAAGGATTTCCCCAGTGATAACCGCTTTTACTTTAGGATGAGCTTGAGCTGCGGAGATATCAATTGACTTGATGCGAGCATGGGCATAGGGAGATCGCAGAACCGCACCGTGCAACATCCCAGGCAAATTGAGGTCATCTACATAGTTTCCCTTGCCCCGAAGAAAACGTGCGTCTTCTTTGCGCAACATTCTTCCAAAGCCAATCGGATTTGCTTGATTTTCTGTGGTCGTCATTGCGCAACCTCCGCTACATCCAAAGCGCCATTCGAAGAAGAGTTTGCAGCCGCCCATCGAATCGCTCTAACAATATTTTCATAACCCGTACATCTACAGATCTGTCCTGAGATCGCCTCTCGAATCTCAAGGTCGCTTGGATTGGGATTTCTATCCAAAAGGGCACGAGCGGTCATCAGCATTCCTGGGGTGCAAAAGCCACACTGAAGGCCGTGTTCTTGCATGAAGCCCTTCTGCACTGGGTCCAGTTCCCCACCTTGTTCAAGATCCTCTACTGTTCGCACTCTGTGGCCATCTGCCATTGCCGTCAAGACAGTACAGGACTTAACTGGAAGATCATCCAACCACAAGACACACGTACCGCAGTTGGATGTGTCACAGCCCCAATGCGTTCCGGTTAGCCCGATTTGATCTCTTATAAAGTGAACCAACAGAAGTCTAGGCTCTATCTCCTCAGAATAGTTGACTCCATTTACCTCAATATTCACACGCACTGCTAGTTTGCCTTTCCCTTGGAATTACTTAGTGCCCCATCGAGAGCCCTCCTGGTTAATACCTCCACCAAATGTCGCTTATATGCGCTTGGTCCACGCTGGTCAGAGTTAGGATTACACTCCGCACTAGCCATTCTTGCTGCCTCATCAAATAGGTCGGGGGTGGCATCCTTACCCAATAGATATGCCTCCGCGCGACTGGCGCGAAAATCAGGAGCACCAACAGCGGCCAAGCCGATTCCTACTCTTTGAATCTTTCCATCTTGGAGAGCGATAACGGCACCCGCAGCTGCAATAGCCCAATCGCCAACGCGGCGCTCAACCTTTTCATAGGCACTACCTAAATTCTTTTGTGTTACAAATGAGACTTCAGTCAAGATCTCATCGGGCTCCACAACCGTAGAATAGGGGCCCGTATGAAAACCATTTACTGAGACAACTCTGGTCCCTCGTGGCCCTCGAATCTCAACCATGGCATCTAGGGCGGCAAAGACTGCAGAGAGGTCTTCAGCGGGATCTGCTTGACACATGGAACCACCTACAGTTCCACGATTCCTTACAATCGGATCCGCAATGACAGCTTCAGCGTCTGGGATTATCTTCGCAACTTCGGAAATGACCTGAGAAGCCAAAAGCTCGCTATGGCGCGTCATAGCACCAATCCGAAGCACATTCCCGTCACGTCTTATGAAAGAGAGATCTGCCAATCCATTTATATCGATCAGACATTCGGGTCTAGCTAGTCTCAGCTTCATCATTGGTAATAGGCTGTGTCCTCCCGCTACCAATCGAGCCTCGGGCCCTAAGCGAGTGAGACGCTCGATAGCGTCATCTACACTCAGAGCGCGTTCATATTCCACCGGTGCTGGCACCTGCATGCATATCCCCCAACTTCATAGTGCGCCTAAGCTTCAGAAGCAAACCCAGGCAACCACATAAGTACATCTTGTAGCTAAGCGATATTACACCACATTTAATTGGCGAATCGGAATTTAACTTCAAATGTCAAAGTGATATGAAATTTTCCAAAGCCACCAAAAAGAAGAGCAAACTGGCTACGAATCACCGATCTACCGTCAACAAAAAGAACGATCAAGAAGAGGTCTCTTTGAGTCACTACGGATCTTTGAGTCACTACGGATCTTTGAGTCACTACGGATCTTTGGAGGTACGAACCAGAGGTCGTGTCCTCAGCAAGGTGCTTTCGTAGATCCTCATTTCAAAGAGGCGTTGATTCAAGAAATACAAGAAATAGCCCTTGTTCGGCGTGGGATAATCTCAGAGTGATCCAGAAATTCCAAAATTATATTGCAATGAAGAAATATAAAAATTAATTCACCAAAGATCATTCAAAGTAATAGATGCCATTTCACGAACTAATTGCTATCTAATTACCCAGCAAGCAAGAGGTTCAACTTTCATAAAAATCAATAACAACGGTTTTCAAAAACAGCCTATAGAAAGGACCGGGTAACCAATATCTTCCTTAGAGACAACGAATCACGCACTTACCCAAGAAAAACCAAATAGTGAGGCACAAAGGTGTCACTTTCTCTTGTGAAAGAAGCTCACCGATCGCCGAACAATTTGACTAGCTATTAGAGCAACTTCGGCACGAACCGCAAACCTTAGTCAACAAAGTGTCTGTTCCAAAAAAAACATGCACCATTTTCTGACCCTAAAATATACCTGTGAGCTGCAGATTTAAAATCTAACTACGGAATCTGGTAACGCTACAATGTAACATCGAGCCATGGAGTTCAACACAATAATAGAACCATTTCGAATTCATTCCGTGGAGCCGATCAAGCTAATGAGCCGGGATGAACGAAAGAGTGCTATCGAAAAAGCAAAGTACAACGTCTTTAATATTCCCGCCAAAGACGTCCTAATAGATCTGCTCACCGATTCTGGAACCGGAGCGATGAGCAGGGACCAATGGGCGGCAATTCAACATGGGGATGAATCCTATGCTGGCTCACCATCCTGGGAGATCTTTCGTGAAGCAGTCGTTGATTTATTCGACTTCAAGCACATAATTCCAACCCATCAGGGTCGAGCGGCAGAGAAGATTCTCTTTTCATCTATCGCTGGAGATGGCATGGTCATCCCCTCCAATACACACTTTGATACAACCCGAGCCAACATTGAATTTGTTGGAGCTCAAGGGGTAGATCTGGTCATCGAAGAGGGAAAAGACCCAGCAACTATTCATCCCTTTAAGGGAAATATGAATACTGACGCTCTAAGAGAGTTGATCGACCGAGTTGGTCCTCAAAATATCCCAATTATCATGCTGACGATAACAAACAACTCAGGTGGGGGCCAACCCGTTTCGATGGCCAACATTGAAGAGGTCTCTAAGATTGCACATGAATTCAACATAGCGTTCTTCTTGGATGCCTGTCGATTTGCAGAAAACGCCTGGTTCATACGTCTTCGAGAAGCCGGCTATGAGAATATGGATGTAAAAGAAATAGTAAAAAAGATGATATCCTACGCTGATGGAATGACCATGAGCGCCAAGAAGGATCCTCTGGCAAATATCGGCGGATGGCTCGCCTGTAACGACGACCTTCTAGCCGAAAAAGCACGAAACATGCTCATTCTCACCGAGGGCTTTCCAACCTACGGGGGCCTTGCCGGAAGAGACCTAGAGGCAATCGCAGTAGGGCTCAAGGAGGCGATCTCACACGACTACCTCCAATATCGAATCACATCCACCTCCTACCTAGGCGATGCACTCGACAAGGCGGGCATTCCTGTAGTAAAGCCCTACGGCGGCCACGCAATCTACATAGATGCCCGTGCTTTTCTATCCCACATTCCACCGCTACAATACCCTGGACAAGCTCTAGCCGTTGCCCTCTATGAGATGGGCGGAATTCGCGGATGCGAGATCGGTACTGTCATGTTTGGGATGACTCCGCAGGGAACTGAAGTTCCAGCCACTATGGATCTAGTTCGCCTTGCGATCCCAAGGCGAACCTACACCCAAAGCCACATTGACTATGTTATAGAGGTCGCAAAAAAGGTAGCTGAGGATGCCAAGGGTTTAAAGGGGTACAAGATAACTAAAGCTCCGCAATTTCTGAGGCACTTTACCGCGGAATTTGAAAGACTCAATTAACCCTAAAATCAAAGACCTAAAGTAAAAGTTTTCAACCGACTACTTCGTTTACCTTTTGATTTCCCATGATCGATCCATAGCCATCACCATCACAATCACCGTCCTAGGTGCAAAAATCCAGAGGTGCAACAACCATGGCGCCTCTGGAGCAAATGTCCTGAATCGAACCAGCCCTGAAAGATCCACAAAGTGGCAATGACATGGCAATAGAAATGGACAGCTGTCAACTTAGAAGAAGAGATCTCCGCCGGATAAATCCCCATAAGAAGCAAAAATTACCTTTGGCCGCGTCCATCTACCATCCAGCCCAAAAAGCACCTAAAGTGGGTAGAGTTCAACCCTTTTTCGACACAGAGATCATGCAATCCTAAATGGCGCATCCTTATATCTCCGTGACATCATCCCCGCCCTTACGGACGGGGTTTTCCGGCGCGCTTTGATAAAAACAAAAGAGCTACCTTTTATCTTCAAATCGCAAGACAAAGCCACAGACAAAGCTAAACCACGATTCAACTGGGTTCAACATTATAATCACCCGCTGGGAATAACCAAAAGTCGGCTATTTCGCTCTGTATTAATCAGCTCCGTATCAATCAGATGTTGGTATTAACGTCGCAGAGATGGATCACTATGACGAGCAACCCCTAGAACTATTCCAAGGCCAGCCATCATAAAGAGGAGCGAGGAGCCTCCGGCAGAGATCAACGGCAAGGGAACCCCGGTCACGGGCAAGAGACCCAAAACAGCGCCAATATTTAGCAGTGTTTGGCTCCCCACCCAAAGAGCCATGCCTATACAGACCAAAAACTCAAACCGACTTGGCGCTCTCAGCCCCACCCTAAAGATGGCATAGGTCAAACCTGCCAATAGTCCAAGCACAAAAAGACCGCCGATTACACCGGCTTCTTGGCCAATTACAGCGAAAATAAAGTCCGTCTGGCTGTTGGGCAGGTACCCCCACTTTGCTGAACCGGCGCCGATTCCAACACCATGAACTCCACCTGTAGCAAATGCAACAAGCCCCTGTACCTCCTGATAGGAGTAGCTCAACCGATTCTGCCAAGGATGAAGAAATGAGAGGAGTCTCTGGCGTCGATAACTTCGAGCAAGCGCTGCCACTGTGGCAAGGCAAATAGTTGCGAAGGCAAATGGTGCAAAGACCCTCATACGCATACCCGCTAGAAAGAGCATCCCAATCAGAATCGATCCGACCACCATGGCGGTACCCATATCGGGCTCAAGCAGAACCTGACCACAGATCAATCCAACCAGCAATATAGCCGGAAGAGCCTTTGAAAATCGTTGCAAACGAATAGGAACCGCCGGCGTAAAGAAGCCGGCCAGGTACAAGATGACAGCTAACTTCGCAAATTCAGAGGGCTGAAAACGTAAGAAGGAGATCCCAAGCCATCGCTTGGCTCCACCTACAGCAAGTCCCACGCCTGGCACAAGCACAATTATTAGAAATACTATGGCTGGAACAATTCCCAATCGAGCAAATGGTGCAATTCGCTTGGGGTTGATTCGAGCGATACCAAAGAATAGAAACAAGCCCATCACGATCCAGATCGCCTGGCGTTCAAAGATCGAAAAGGGAGAGCCCGAACCCTTTAAACCAAGTGAAGGGACGAATGACGTTGATAGGACCATGGCAGAGCCAACCAAGAGAAGGACCAAAACCAGAGCGATTAATGAAAAACTAAGCGAGCTTCGCTCATAGATGCGATCGCTCTGACTTAACTCATCCTCTAGTTCGTCATAGCCCATTCCATCGAGAGATAGAGTCCCTAAACGCCCACTAGTGCGCCTGCGAGAAAAAATGCCATGGCCCGAATCGGACTCCGAACCAGATACCTCGCCAGGTAGATCTTCCTGATCAGTCTCCAAATTCGATTCCGCTGTCGAGACGTTGGAGTTGCCACCGCTGATCAGATGAAATCTTCGATCCGGCTTTGCCTTTGAATCCAAATTCATACCAGTTCCTCCGAAACCCCACTCAAATCATGGGATAAGATACAACGACCTAACATCATGAACCAAAAACTCTCATATCAGCCCACGCAACCGAGCACTTTTTTTAATTGAACTCTGAAAGTCCAAGCCTCGCTCAACGTAGGAAGAGTACCAATCCCAGGAGGTACAACCAGGTGAAAGAACGATGGAATCACCCATTTGAGCCATACCAAAGGCACCTTCGACCGCATCAGCCATAGAGAAAGCTCGCACGACAGAAAGGTCGTGACCCACAAAGGCACCTTCAATATCACTTGCGGACTCTCCGATTGCAACTACACCACGTAACTTTGGTGCCAAAATCGCCAAAACCGATAGGTCCAACCCCTTGTTCTTGCCACCTGCAATCAAGACCACGTCCTGCAGAGACTCCATGTCACAGATAACAGCATCCGGAGTGGTTGCCTTGGAGTCATCAAAGACCTGATACCCCCCAAAGGAGCCAACGTATTGCATACGATGGGCCAACCCCTCAAATTCAAGGCACGTTGAACGAATTGCATCGTAGTCACAACCAAAGGAGGCTGCCATCGCACCTGCAAATAGAAAGTTCGTCAAATCGTGGTTGAACTGTCTCTTGAGGTCAGAGATCGGCCCGATCGATCGCCCTAGAACTATCAACTCGTTCTCAAAGATGTCGCCACCCTCGCCTAAAATCTGCCTGTAGGAACGCCCGATAGCGTCCAAGGAGCCAGATACTTCGGGTGAGAAGTTCGAAATCCAAACCTGCGCATCGTCATCCATCCCCTCAACGATTCGCATCTTCGAAGCTAGATAGTGCTCAATAGAGCCATGCCAATCCAGGTGGTCAGGGGCAAAGTTTAAAATCGCCGCCTGAATAGGTGCAAGGTTAGAGGTATTGGCCAATTGAAAAGAGGAGGCTTCAAGTACTATAAGGTCAAGATTAGAACCAACAGCCTCACTTAGGGGCGTTCCGATATTTCCAAGAGCCCTAACGCTGCTCCCCGATCGCTCAGCCATCTCAGCCAATAGGGTTGATACAGTCGTCTTTCCGTTCGTCCCCGTAATAGCGATAATCGGTGAAGTAATGCGCTCTCTGGCGAAAGCCATCTCACTTTGGACCTTTGATGGATCGCCAAAGAGACCATGGGTTGGTTCTATACCCGGGGAGACGATGACCTTATCAACATCGACGATCAGATCCGCAAGTTCATTTTCATCTCGAATCACGCTCAGATCTCCAGGAAGATCGATAGCCAAATTCGACTCAAAGACTATCACGTTGCATCCAAGTTGTCTTGCTAGCCTTACCGCGCTCTTACCCGCGCGTCCGTAGCCTCCCACCAGAATTGATTGGCTAGAGTGTCCAGTCGCTGAATCACCTTGGTTCTCCTGGGTCAAAGGCTTCATCGGCCACCTCGAGATCCCAAGGTAGCGTGCCGCAACCAACCACAACGATCCATGGATATGCCCTCTGCTAAAGATGGGGTCGTAGGCTCAATCATTGTTTGATCAGATTTCCAATAGAGAGAAAGTCAGCATAGAAAAGGCCAAGCGCGATCGCTGTAAAGATTCCGGCCATCATCCAAAAACGGACGATAACTGTCGTTTCGGGCCATCCAATCAATTCAAAGTGATGGTGAAGTGGTGCCATCCTAAAGACACGACGATGAAATACTCTAAATGAGATGACCTGAATAACCACGCTCAATGTTACGATAACAAATAGCCCCGCAAGAATAGCCAGCCAAAGGTCTAGCCCCATGATCAGTGTGGTAGCTCCTAAGGCCGCCCCAATCGCTAAGGAGCCCGTATCTCCCATAAATATCTTTGCGGGCGCAGCATTCCACCATAGAAATCCAGCTAAAGCCCCACACATCGCTACGGTTATTATTCCTATATCGATAGCACTAGAGACGTGATAGACAGATTCGTGACGGAATTGCCAATATCCAATAATCGTCAAGCACCCAAAGGCAAAGATCGCCGATCCTGCGGCCAATCCATCCAATCCATCAGTCAGATTGACGGCATTTGAAGAACCTATGACTACCAAGGTCGCAAAGACTATCCAAGCCCAGACGGGAACGTGGAAAGCAAAACCACTGAAACGCACAAAGTCGATCGACGATGGCACATGTGCCCAAAAGTGGGCGCCAAAGGCGAAGAGGCCTGCCACAATAATCTGACCAAGGATCTTAGCCGACTTTGTAAGACCAAGGGAACGAGCCTTCCTGATCTTGATAAAGTCGTCCAAGAAGCCAACCAACCCCGCTCCAAGAGCAGCAAACAGAACGAGCAAGCCACCAGAGGAGATTGGAATTCCCAAGTTGGCATGAGCTCCCAAATATCCGACTAGAACTCCCAGTAAAATTACAATGCCACCCATCGTTGGGGTTCCAGCCTTAGAGACGTGACGCTTTGGCCCATCTTCTCTGATCTGCTGGCCAATCTTATAGGCCCGTAAAAACTTAATCAGATAACTGGTTGCCAGGACAGCAACCAAAAATGCAAGTGCCGACGAGACAAGAATCGCGATCACGTTATCAGCTCCTGCCTCTTTAAATTCAAAACCAATCGAGCCACGTCACCATCGATAAATTCAAAACGATTAGGTCCAATCAATTGATAGCGTTCATGGCCCTTGCCTGCAATCAAAACAACGTCCTTATCGCCCGCAGCCATAATCGCATGCTCAATTGCGCTACGACGATCGTAGATAACGACGCTGGGAACGTCTCTTTTAGAATCGCTCAAACCGGCCAATATCGCCATAGCTATCGCTTTGGGATCCTCATTTCGAGGATTGTCATTGGTCACAACGACCATATCTGCGTACCTGCCAGCTACCTCACCCATCAGTGAACGCTTGATAGAGTCGCGATTACCACCAGCTCCGAAGACCAAAATAAGACGGCCCTCATCCTCTAAAAGATTCTTTAGCGAGGAAAGAACATGCTCTAGAGCATCGGGAGAGTGCGCATAGTCAACAAAGACCCGGGTTGGATCGTCACCACTAACTAGCTCTAGCCGTCCTGGAACCCCACTAAAGGTGGATAGGGCGCTAGAGATCTCCCCAAGTCCAAAACCCATCAATCGAAGGACCTCGATTGCCCCAAGCGAATTTGAAAGGTTATGTTCTCCGGTCAATGGAACCATAAAGCCACGACCGCAGTAGGTGAAGGTGATCTCACTCATCTTCAAGGAAAGATCTGTCGCGTCACTTATGCTATAGCTAGTGCCCGAAATGTTGCCAGACAAAAGCAGTCTAAGTCCATATGGAGTATCTCTGTTGATCACACAAAAACGGCTTCGACCGCCCTGGAAGAGCTTGGTTTTGGCTAAAAAATAGCTCTCTATGTCGCCATGATAGTCAAGGTGATCTGGAGTGAGATTAGTAAAGACCGAGACGAAAAAGGTGAGGTTATTGATTCGCCCCTGATCGATCGCGATCGAGGACGCCTCCATCGCCAGGTTGGAGGCACCATCTGAGATGGCACTTGCGATCCTGCTAAACAGTTCAGGCGACTCGGGGGTCGTGAGCTCACCATTTAAGGTACCAATCACTCGAGATGGTGAACCAAGCACATTTAAGACGTGTGCAACCATATGGGTGATAGTTGTCTTGCCGTTGGTTCCAGTTACACCTATAAGTCTAATTTTTTCTGAGATATCACCATAGAACGCATAGACAAGATCAGCTAAAACTTTACGATCCAGCCTTTCAATGACTAACAGACCCTCCAGTTCAGCCTCTAGATCGTCTTTGTGATAATCACTGATAATCGCACTACAGGCACCACGACTTAAGGCATCCCTCGCAAATGTGGCGCCATCATAACTTCTTCCTGGAAGACCAACAAAAAGATTACCAGGGGTCACCTTTCGAGAATCGATGGTAATCCCGGTAACTTCGCGATCTGGGCAGTGGTGAGCAAAATCACCGATCCCTGCAGCCATGAGTAGCCTCGATAATCGAATGAGATCCTCCTCAAAGAGAAATGCATTTTTTAGTTCCCGGCTTGCCCAGTCTAACAACTCACAGTGATCCATGATACCGCTACCTAATCAAGCCGAATACGAGATATTAGTGGAGCCTGAGTGGTTCCTAGGCACTTTGTGGCGATCAAACTAGCACCAAAACGAGCAAGCGGAAGCGAGCAGGTTGAAATGGCCGTCCCAGGAACTTTCGAATTTACCGTTGGCCTAGTCACTATTGACGAGGAAGGAGGAGTCGAAGGGGCTACAACCTTAGCGCCAAGATGGTATAGGGCATATGTCATGCTTGATGAAAAGACTTTTGCCGCGGTAAGGCCACCATAGAGTTGATTCGGCTCAGTCAGGACTACCATCTCCGATAGGGGAACCGAAGAATCGGTCGTAAATCCAACAAAGGTAGCCATGTATTGATGGGGAATGTAGCCAGCTCTTCCGTTCGGATAGGCAATCGATGCAGTTCCGGTCTTACCCGATATCGAAAAACCTGATACCGTCGCGGCTGGCGCTGTCCCGTTAGCACCAGTTACACCACTTAGAAGTCCAGTCATCACCGATGCTAGGGGTTTCGATATTACCCTGCGCTTTATTACCTTTGCTGGTGTGGTTCCCACTGCTTGTACAAGTCGAGGAGTTGCCATGACGCCCCCGTTGGCAATAGCGTTATAGGAGTCAATAACTTGCAGAGGGGTCACTGCTTCATCCTGGCCAATTGGCGCTGAGCCAGGAGCTGTTCCTGACCACTTCTTAGACGGATCCAAAAACCCCAAAGACTCTCCAGGAAGATTCAATCCCGATGCCACACCCCACCCAAAATTGCGAAACGATGCATTGATCTCATGGGGAGTGAGATGCGAAGCGATGGTGATTGTGCCGACATTAGAGGATTGCGCCAAGATATCCTTAGGGGTCATAATTGTAGGCGGATGAACTTCAGCGTCGTGGAAGTTAGTACCACCAACAATTATTTGATCTGGAACAACCATCTCTGTTCCAGGGGTGATTATCCCCCTAGAGAGGGCGGCCGCAAAGGTGGCAATCTTGGCGACCGAACCTGGCTCATAGACGTAGTCAACAGCCATATTGATCGAAGACTGTTGAGTAAAGGTAAATTTAGGCTGAGGAAGGTTTATTGGAGCTTCGCCAGTCAACGCACTTGAGGTGGGAGGTGCGCCAGCTACCAGATTAGCCATCGCCAAAATATTGCCATTTGTCGGATTCATAACTATTGCAACGCCAGCCCGTGCCTGAGTGGCCACCATCTCATTCGAAAGAGCCGTTTCAGTCTGAAGTTGAATAGCAGTATTTAAGGTAGTTGTGAGATTCTTTCCCTGTCGCGATGGAGTCAAGATCTTGGTTCCACCCGGAAGTGCACCCCCCGAAGGAGCAGTATTGACTAATTCGGTTCCTGGAGTTCCAGTGAGCAGAGAGTTGTAACTCTGTTCAATCCCGCCCACTCCCCCGTTGAACGTTGAGACACCACCGATAACCGATGCCGCCATCGCCTGATTAGGACGCACTCGAAGAGGCTCTTGGATTAAAGCGATCCCCGCCAGTGACGAAAGCTCTTTATTTATCTTTGCGGTCTGACTTTGAGTTATCTGATGGGCGATATATTGAAACTGGCCACTGGCCACCAAATGAGCACGAATAACCGATGGTGAAATCGCCAAAATAGAAGAAAGAATCTGCGACTCCGCAATTGGATTCTTAACTTGTAAGGGGTCCGCGACAACAGTATAACGAGGCTCTGATACGGCCAAAACGTTACCTGACGAATCAAAAATAGTTCCTCTTGACGGAGTGATTTTAAAGATTGAGTAGCCCTCTCCAGCTGCCAATAGTCGGTAATTCGTAGATGGTGCAAGACTAACTACGCTAAGGCGAACGATAAGGGCGCCTAAGACCAAGAGTGAAACTACCTTAATAAAGCCGACGCGCGAACGAGAGACTGGAAGCCATGAAAGGCCTCTATGACCCTTTGGGCCAGCCTCTTTAAAAGCGCTAGGCTCAAAGTCGCGCTGATACGAGCGCGACTTTGGCGATGGTGAAGCTGGCCTACCGCCCCCACCCTTGTTATCTTTACCTAAAGTGTTATCTTTACCTAAACGTGGAAATCTGGCCACAGTCAACCTCCATTGCGGGCCGTCTTTGAGCTCTGCATTGTAATCGTACGAATAGGCGCCGAAGTAGTAGTAGTCGAAGCAGCTGACGGCTGGGTGGTCGCCGACGCCGACGAGCTCGCTGAAACCGAAGACGAAGAGCTACCAGATGCAACCTGTGTAGCAGCAGTGGCAGATGACGACGCACTTGAAGGAGCAGCTGTCTTCACAACCTTGGATCCAGAGACATTCGTGGTAACTGGAGCACTTCCGCCAGGAGTGTAATAGAGAGAAAGAGGGGTCGAGGTGGGGGAAATTCCGGAACTATTCGTATAGGTCGAAGTGGTTCCAGGTCCAGATGAAAAGACCATATGCAACTTAGTCTGGGCATATTGCGCAATCCGAGCTGGCGCAGAAAGGGCCTCGCTGCGAAGGGCTAGCTCATTATTTGTCGTAGTCAAAGATGCAATCTCTGGTGCGATAGTGTTTACCTCTAACTGCATCTTTGCAATCTCTGCCCTAGCCATGACCGAGACGAAGATACCGCCAAACAAAACTACTATCGCGATGCCTAGATAGACACGTCGCAAAAGCACATTCCGCCGCGAATTCCTAAATGTCTTACCTGTTGGAAGTGACTTTAAGTGGCGAGGCGCATGTGTTAGAGGTTGCGGAGTCGGCGGCGAATCAACTCTTTCGATAGGTGCGTTTATGGCAACCCCGCTAAATCTTGTTCGGCGGGCCCTGCCACCACCCGAGGAAGTTCGCAGATGTGAAGGCGAGCCTTCGGTGGAGCTCTCCTTGGGAACAGTTGGAAGCCCGTGAACGAGTGGAACCTGATCTGTAGCGGTTCTAGTCAAAGACGGACTTTCACGAAAGCTGCGACCCGAGAGCCACTCCTCGAATGAGCTTAGCCTTGCACTTTCAAAGTCGTCTAAATGCTCGATCTGGCTCATTTTGACCGTCCTTTTATCGTTGAAATAGCGATCGGCTCGATGAACTCAATCGCTCGCATCTTGGCCGAGCGACTCCTGGGATTTATAGCGACTTCATCTTCTTTAGCGGTTGCCAATCGAACAATTGACCGCGCTCGGGCTACTGCTCCACAGACACATCCAAGCTGGGCCAGACAGTGACAATCTCCCTTTAGCATCAAAGAGATAAAGGATTTGACCTTTGCATCTTCCCCGGAATGATAAGAGATAAAAACGACGTGCGAACCAACAGGAAAAACCTCAGGGATATTTTCAAGAAGAGAGGAAAGCTCCTCCATCTCAACATTCACCAAAACCCGTATAGCTTGAAACACCCGCGCCTGAGAATCACGTCTTCCCTTGGTATATCCCTTAGGAAGAACTCGGTCTATCAATTCACTTAGTTCAAAGGTGCTCGACAAGCCAGCGCGAATCTCCATCTTTATCGCCCTAGCCAAAGCCTTGGCATATCGACCTTCGCCATTTGCACGTATTGCATCGGCTAGTTGGTTTTCGGAGATATTTGACAAAACCCCAATCGCATCCAATTGGGAATCCCTGTCCATCCTCATATCTAAAGCACCATCCAAACGCAAGGAAAACCCTCGCTCGGCACTATCGAATTGATGTGAACTCACACCAAAGTCAAAGAGACCGCCCACTAGCGGTGATTCTGCCATAAAACTCTCTGCTTCAGCACCGCGAAGTAGATCGGCGAGCTTTGAAAAAGGCGCCTTGAAGCTCAAGAACCGTCCTTCAAAGGCCGAGAGACGCGCAATCGAAAAGTCAATCGCGTCTTGGTCTCGATCTATCCCAATAACTCGCATGGCAGCTAGGTTGGCCAAAATGGAATGGCTATGACCCCCTCCGCCAAGCGTCCCATCCAGAACAGTTCCGCCAAGATCGCCGAAGATCTCCACCACTTCGCGCCACATAACTGGCGCGTGATATGAAGATGAAAACTCTCCAGGAGCAAATTCAAAGTTAGGATGCTGCATTAACACCCCTAAATTCATCCCAGTTGGATGGAGACCACAGCTCAATGGTGTCGAGCGCACCTATGACGACGACCTCACGGGTCAAATCTGCCATATTTCGCAATCGCTGCGGGATGGCTAGACGACCGCTGGCATCTATCTCCTGGTCAAACGTATCCGCCAGCCAGACCTTGACAGGTCGTCTTACGTCGATATCGCTAATATCTTTCGCTCGTTGAATAGCGCAATAGTCGTCAAAATCGCTCATGCGCCAAAGAACTAGACACTTATCTCCATATTGGGAAACTGAAATTACACAGGCGTCGCCAAGATTGCTGCGGAAGCGTGACGGGAGCGTGATACGTCCCTTCGCATCGAGCGAATGTTCATGAGTACCAATGAAATGGCTCAACGTGCCTGCCATCAGTACCCCCTTTCGAACATTTGCCCCACAATCATCCCTAATGACCCACTCTACACCATATTCACCCACTGTCAAGCAATTTTCAAGCACTTGACCTCGCAATATCACAAATTGTGGGTGACCAAATGCCCGGCGTGAATTCATAGGGGCGATTTAGGATGCAATTGGTAGAAAATCTCCCATCTCGAAGTACAACTTGTCGCGCAAATGAGCACGAAAGTAACGATTAGATTAGGAATATAAAATCGGGGGGGGGACGGGGAACGATTGCCCACGTCCCCCAAAGGACGCTTTAGGGAAACAAGCCCCCACTAATGAGTCGATACGATCATTCAAAAGGTGATTTTGTCAATTGCGCCAGATCTCAACGAATGAAAGCCACAACTATCGAAGATCAATTAGCACAGTTTGCTCCAGCAAAATCTAAGTCCTATTTG
This sequence comes from Acidithrix ferrooxidans, assembly GCF_000949295.1. Lineage (GTDB taxonomy): Bacteria > Actinomycetota > Acidimicrobiia > Acidimicrobiales > Acidimicrobiaceae > Acidithrix > Acidithrix ferrooxidans. The sequence continues at coordinate 92,823 of NZ_JXYS01000001.1, read as the reverse complement.
CAACAAGATGCCCTTAGCCAGGAAAAGGCTCAAAAGCAAGGCAGCGCCACGTTTAGGCGACAAAAGGTTAGAGATCCTTCAACCTGGATCTAAGTGCTAAAAGATTGCCTCTCCGATAAGATTGCCAATCGTAAGATCATCGCTTTGGGCAACCCAAGGCGCTACATCGATGAGATCTGTTACCATCTGACGTAGGTGATCTACACTATCAATCTCTCCCAATAGGAGTTGCGATGTTAGATCGTAAGGAAATTTTATGTAACACATCGTGTGAATAAAACACGCGTGGCGACTTCGTCGTTGCGCCATTCCTACTAGCTTCCTGCCGCCGACCAAGATCTCACCCGGAGCTTTGCTGGTAAAGCAGACTTGTGAAGCCAATGGGTCCATCACGATCGGTCGACCTTTGACCTCAAGGCCAGAAACACCCAAAAAAGAAAGTGCGTCGAACCACCCTCGCGCAACCAGGTCAAACGATCTACTCACATTTGCCTCAATTAGAGGATCATCTACAGGAAAAGAGATATCGATCCAGACACATTCGTGAGGAAGCGCAATGACACCTGTGCCGCCCGAAGATCGTCGAACCAGTTCAAAGTCGATTTCCTTGGCTTTTGATACCATATCATCGGACAGTTTTTGGGTTGAACCAAGTATGATAGCTGGCCGTTGAAGGCGAGACACAAACACGCTGCGCGTGAGCGGTGGTATGATATGGTCTCGGTGAAAGTCTGCGGCACCACCTTCGACGACATGCAATTCAAATCCCACCAAGGGGCCACCCTTCACCTATAGCCACTCCAGCACAGACACCTTAGTATGGTTTTTAGAAGCCTTTCACCTTAAAACTCTAACGTTACAAATGCCAACGAATGTAACGAATAAGGCCAAAATGCCCAGAATTCTCCGGCTGGTTGGAAGAACGTCTCTTTGTGACCTGTGGTAACGACCAAGGGTTCCACTTTCAAAAGTTCAACGAATCCTTAGCGAGGGTCTCGAAGCACCTTGAAAGCTGCTCATCGAATAGTAACTTAATTCCGTCGATTATTCAGAGCACATTTCGACGATATGGTTGCTCATTTATCTAATTTGAAAACAAAGAATTAACTGAAGAATCGAAATATGAAGTTGGATATCATATTTTCAACTTTTATAATGACCCTAGACGCCATGGCGAATAGGGCTCAAAATCACCCATAGAAAAAGAGACGTCCCAGATCAACAGCAGACCACAAATAAATAGCCGGTACAAAAACCGATATAAGCAAGATCTCCTGCTGGATATGAAGGAGCATTATTTATAGCGGTAGCATTGCTTAGGGTTTATTAGATGGATTTGATGGGACTGACTAAGTAGTAATTTTGATGAAAGAGATCGCTAAGGTAGAAGATGAGGTGGAATTAGCTGTTGCAATAGAGCACTTCGGAACGAACTTGAGACGGCTTGGGCAAACAGTGCGAGCAAACCCATTTGCTTGGAGCTGTCAGGGCTTACAATAGCTTTTCAGGCTGCAATCAAGTCCGCCAACGACGTCTCTGGTGCAGTTCCCTAGTACGCACTAAATGCCAGAGGTACTCAATCCTCAAACACAGAGCGTTTTGCTGACGTTCAAACCCGGCCTCTATAAAAAACAGCAAATCCTCCCCATTGAATGTCGCTGCCAATCAAGTTAAGTCATGTAGATAGGAATAGATATGACAAGCCCTTGGAATGATCGTTTAGCCCAAGTTTGGGCAGGCTCCCATAAGCCTCGAGCAAAAGTATTAGCCGATGAACCCCAGAGTCAAGCTGGAACGGGAGTGATCATTGGAGATGATGGAGTACTAACTGCCCGTCACGTTATTGCAGGTGCACTAAATGGGGGTACGATTCTGGCTCGGATGGTCAAACAAGGTGCGACAACATCTTCTTGGGCGACCATGAAAGTTATAAGTCACGACTTAGATTGGGACCTTGCGCTGTTACAAGTTGATGACCCAAAAAGTGACAATCAATGGCAAAAACCCAATTCTCCATCGCCACAAGTCGTAATGCTAGATGGGGATGCCGAACATAATTGCGAAGTTTTGGGTTTCCCTGAGACCGCTATCCAACCTAGTGAATCGGGCCTTCCATCTGAGGATATTTACCAGAGCGAACAAGCTCTAGGGACATTACTTCTTACAAACCAAGCAAAGCCTGCCCAGACCAATAAAAAGACCTTGCCCAAGCGTACCTTTCTCTTGGATGTTGATAGATCTCACCCCAAAACAAGTAAAGGTTGGCAGGAGATGTCGGGTAGTGGAGTCGTCTTGTCCGCTGGACGATTGGTAGGTGTTGTAGCTTCTGTCGATCAAGAGCGGGATACTCATCGTCTTTTTGTAACTCCATTAGCTGATGCTATAAGTGACTCGCCTGGCCTAGCCGAAGGCTTCACGAAGTTGTTGGGACACCCAATACCAGTCGAAATAGAGGCTGCACCACTTATCGAAGAACTCCTCCAAGGTGTCTGTCTCGGTGCTAGCGGACTACCTATTACTCTTGGTGAAGCCGAATTAGAGGCCTTCGGGGTGAAGCGTGCAAATATCATTGGTGAGCCTGCCTATTTGGACTATACCAAACGAGACCAAGATGGTGAACTAACAAAAGCTCTCGATGAAGCCATATCTAGTCACCGCATGTTATTAATCGTTGGTAGTTCTGCTTCCGGCAAATCACGCTCAATGGCAGAACTAGCCAAAGCCAAGCTTGCTAACTACCATCTCCTATGCCCAAAGGCTACTTTGTTCAGTCAGCTTTTAGAGTTGCCTCTAGATTCAATCAAACCAGCAGTGGTCTGGCTAGAGGATGTAGAGAACTATGTGGGGTTAAATTTCAAAGGCACAATCAGCGAGCTGCTTAGCGAAGGCTTAGTAGTAATTGGCACCATTCGACAAAATCAACTAGAGATGCATAAACCCTTCGGTGATGCCAAGATGCACAAAACTTTAGTATTACAGAAAGAATGGTCAAACAGCTGGAGCAAAAAAGAGCGATCAGAACTCCAAAATCATGTCAAAAATAAAGCTCTCCGCCAGTGGGTCAAGAAGAACAACTCCCCAAGTGTTTGGTGTGCAGCTGGAACGGAACTAGCAGACAAACTCAGGATAGCAAAATCAAATGATGACAAACCTTATCGTTATCAACTAGTGCGTACCGTGTTGGATTGGTACCGTACCGGCAATGCTAGGCCAATTGCAATTGCCACAGCCACTTCCTTGCTCACTGAGTCGATCGCACTTTCTCTAGCCCCTGACGAACAAGAAGTAAGTGATGCACTTACTTGGGCAACGGAACCAGTCGTTGGCAAAGGCCGCATGTCAAGCCAGTCACTTCTATCCAAGGTAGATGATACCTATCTAAAAGTCCATAACTACCTCCAGGATGAAGATGCAAAAAGCATAACCGCCGAAGTTCCCGATGCGATTTGGCGTGCCACACTAGATGCTGTGGGCTCAGATGACGAAAGATTTACAATTGGACTATTTGCCTACAATCAGTCGAATTCCAAGTGGGCTGAATCGGCCTGGCGTCCCCTCTCCGATGGTGGCAACTCTAGGGCAATGCTCGCTATGGGAATGTTATGTAGCGAACAGGGCCGCCACAAAGATGCAATTGCGATCTATGACGAGGCGATACCTCGCTTTGGAGACGATCCGACGCCAGAGATACATGAAATGGTTGTCAGGGCACTTTTCTCAAAAGGTGCAGCGCTAGGTCAATACGGTCAGCACGAAGCTGCAGCCGAGGTCTATGACGAGGTGATAGCTCGCTTTGGAGATGATCCAACACCAGAGACACACGAGGTGGCCGTCGGGGCGCTATCATCCAAAGGCGCGACACTCGGGGAATTGGGTCGGTTCCGAGATGCGGTCCCAATATTTAATGCAGTAGTTAATCGCTTTGGAGACGATCGGACGCCGGAGATACGCGAATTGGTTGTCAAGGCGCTGTTAGCCAAGGGTATTGCACTAGAGGAATTAATCGCATAACACTCTGAAATGCTCCAATGAGCCCTTTTAATTTCTTGTGGGGTGTGTTAATCTTCTCATGACATGCTTACACCCGAGGAACTCGCCACTATTGAAGCATTCATGGCGAAGACTGAAAACATCGACGAATATAAGCGGGCGCTGGCAGTTCTCACCCTTGAAGATGGGAGTCCCCTCAACAGGACAGGCCTCTCTGTCAAGCATGTACAGCGAATTCGACGGTCATTCCGCAGCGTTGGCACTGAGGCATTCAAGGACAAGCGCCATAACAACGCTCTGGTACTTCTCTCAAAGTCTCAAAGAGATGAAGTGGCAATCATGCTCACGACTACAACTCCCAATGACCACGGCTATAGCAGTTCCCCGTTTTGGTCAACACGGATCCTGGCTACAGTACTCAAGCGCAGATACGGTGTTCTCTATGCCTCTAGGACTAGCTATTACGTTCTGTTTCGGGAAAGTAAGTTCAGCTTCCATCTGCCGGGCAAACAGTACGAGAAGGCTGATCCACAAGCGGTAGCTGAATGGAAAGACGAGCAGCAAGAACGTCTGAAAGAGGCATTCTCTGATCCAGATACGGTGATTCTCTGTGAAGACGAGATGGTTCTCACTCAGGCGACAACTACTCAGAAAGTGTGGATACCGAAAGGAACCACACCAGCTGTAATTGAGACCAATGGAACCAGAAAGAACCGGAGCATCTATGGGTTTTTGAACCTCAAGACAGGCAAGGAGCATGCATTTGCAACAGAGCGCCAGACTATGCATGAAACAGCGGCCATACTGCTGGCGATCCGCAAGATTTACCCAAGAGAGAAGATTCTGCTTATATGGGATGGGGCAGGATGGCACAGAGGGAGCGTCGCTCAAGAGGCAATTAGGGAGCATCACATCGAAGCAGTCCATTTCCCTCCGTATTCTCCGCAACTCAATCCCCAGGAACACGTTTGGAAGCAAGGGCGCTCTGCTGTAACCCACAATCGCTTCATTCCCAAGATTGAACCAGTCACAAAGGAATTAGTCGACTATCTCAACACGACGACATTCCCATACTCTTTGCTTGATTTCAAGGAGCAAGTCAGAGTGTGAGCTCTATAGGTCGGCTCCGAGATGCGGTCACGGTCTTCAATGCAGTAGTTAATCGCTTTGGAGATGATCCGACGCCAGAGATACATGAATTGGTTGTGCATGCGCTGATGGCCAAGGCCGTGGTATTAAAGGAATCGAGTCGACCCCGAGATGCGGTCACGGTATTTAATTCAGTAGTTAATCGCTTTGGAAACGATCCGACACCAAAGATACGCGAATTGGTAGCGACAGCACTACTATCCATGGGCATACTACTAGGTCAAAATGGTCAGCCCGAAGATGCAACTGCGGTCTTCAATGAAGTGGATACTAACTTTGGAGATGATCCGACGCCAGAGATACATGAATTGGTTGTTAGGACGATGTACTCCAGGGGAGTAACGCTAACTCTAAACGATCAGCACGAAGATGCGATCGCGGTCTTCAACGAAGTGGTGGCTCGCCATGGAGACGATCCGACGCCAGAAATACGCGAGGTGGTTTTTGATGCGCTGCTCTCAAAAGGTACACCCTAGGTCAAATGGATCAGTTCGACGAGGCAGTAGAGGCATACGACGAGGTGATGGACCGCTTTGGAGATGATCCGACACCAGAGATACGCGAATTAGTCGCCTCGGCGCTATTGTCCAAGGGCTTAATGCTAAGTCAAACTGATCAGCTAGACGAGGCAGCCGAACTCTACGACGAAGTGGTGGCTCGCTTTGGAGACGATCCGACGCCAGAGATACGCGAATTGGTCGCCATGGCGATGGTGACTAGATGCATAACACTGGGCGAACTTAGTCAGATCGAAGATGCAGCCGAACTCTACGACGAAGTGGTGGCTCGCTTTGGAGACGATCCGACACCAAAGATACGCGAATTGGTGGCGACAGCGGCAGAGTACATGAGTGAATCTCTAGAATAAATCGGTTACCCCGTGGACGCACTCGAAGTCTATGACGAGATGGTGGCTCGCTTTGGAGACGATCCGACACCAAAGATACGCGAATTGGTGGCGACAGCGGCGGTAAACAGGCGGTAAACAAAGGTGCACGACTGCAACAACTGGGTCTCGGCGCGAAAAACAAGTCTGAGTCAGAGACGATGCCAAGGAATGAGTAGAGAGGAACTTGGAAGAACTGTCACTGAGTTCGAAAATCTAAAAATACGCAACTCCAACGCATCTAACTTCGGAACTTTGATCCCAGGGGATTTCAGTAGCATTGGAGCTGGTGGTGCTTGCCATCAGCTCCCGTTGATTCCATGTCCTCCAAAGCGCTTTTGGAAAGCGACGGTGGTCGAACACATCATCGTTATAACAACCAAATGGCCAACAGGGTCTCCCGCTCTGGCTATTTGGTTGTGACTACCCCGGCGACGGTGGTCCATAATTCAAACCAAAGTCGGACCATTCACAAGAGGCTCCTCAGGCGGAAATTGAAGGTTCGCCTATATAGGGAAGCCATTCGTCTCTAGGATTGCCCAAAAGCCAGATCCACGCTTTTGCACGTGGTTGCATAGGAGCTCGGCGAAGGACAAAATTAGTCTCGTGTAGAAACCGGTCTTCCTTTCTGGAGTTGCACGGTTTGCACGAAGCCACCACATTATCCCAAGAGTGGCCACCACCTCTGGATTTAGGAACTACGTGGTCGATATTTTCAGCTGGTGCACCACAATATTGGCACCTATAGTTGTCGCGAGCAAAGACAGCACGACGGGTTAGAGCCACCCGTTTTGGGAATGGAACCTTTACGTAGTACTTGAGGCGAATAACCGATGGTTCAGGGAAAACACAGCGCTCCGAGTGAAAGTAGTCGCCGGTCTCGTGCAATATCTCAGCCTTATTGCAAAGGACCAATGAAATTGCCCGCCGAGACGACACGATGGCAAGGGCTTCGTAACTTGCATTAAGTACGAGAGCCCGACTCATCATCGACTCAATTCATCAAATCGGATCGGACTGAGGTAAAAAAGAGCGACGGCTATACCCCGTCGAAAGCCATCATCTCTTTTGTATGAATGCATCGCCGTCATACCAGCCTCGCAAAGAAATCTTGACTTTTATCTTATACCCATAGACTTCGTTGTGTGCGACACCATCGAAGATATTCTAAAAGGTCCTTGCTTGCCGGCAGAGCATCGGGGGTCCCATAGACCGTCTCCATCCGAAATCTCAAATAATTCAAGTCTGGTATTGGCAAATACGGGAAAGCCCGATACCAATCGCGCCTGATATAGGCAAGGCTTTGTCTTATGGCAATAACATACAAATTGGGATGGCCCAAAACTGCTACGATAGCGACGGTCGTCCATATAAGCAATCGAATAGTCGCTTTAAACCTTCTAAACATCGTCGATTAGCCACCGTCTTTAAATAGATCCCTAGGTATCTACCCTAATAGCAATAGCTCTAACCATTGAGAATAAACCAATAGTTAGAGCTATCGTTTTGCCTTAATTCACAGACTGCGGGATCTTCGACCAAGGACCCTCATCCATGCGAGGCTCTTTAGGAAGCCCGAGGACCATTTCACCCAAGATATTTCGCTGAACCTGAGATGTTCCAGCGTATATAGTACCTGCCCTGGCATTCAAAAAGGTGGTATCCCACGAACCTGAGGAGTTCGGGGAGCCTGGATCGTCGGTTTGGAAAGCAGAGGTAGGCTTTCGCCCTGTAACTTCTAGGGCTCGACTTCCAAGAATGTCCACGGCCAACTCAGTGACAACCTGATGGTATTCACTCCAATAAAGCTTAGAGATCGATCCTTCAGGACCGGGATGTTGACCCGCAAGAAAACCGCTCAAAGTCCTAAGGCCCAGGTAGCGCATAACTTCCACACGGGAAAAGCACCATGCGATACGTTGGCAAATAATTGGATCGTTGTTAGCTCCGGTCTCCTTAGCAAGAGCAATTAAGCGGTCAAGTTCAATTCGGAAACGAATGGGCAAGGTAGCTGCTGCCTCACCGCGCTCGTAGCCCAGAAGTGTCATAGCGACTGACCATCCTTGGCCAACCGACCCAACCACATTGCCAGCTGCGGTTCGAGCATCGGTGAAAAAGACTTCGTTGAACTCTGACTCACCCGATAGCATCCGAATTGGACGCACCTCAACACCAGGCTGACTCATAGGAACTAGCAAGAATGTGATTCCCTTATGCTTTGGAGCATCAGGATCGGTGCGTGTCAGAACAAAGATCCAGTTAGCCAAGTGACCGGCGGAAGTCCAAATCTTTTGGCCATTTATGACCCACTCATCCCCATCAAGGTAAGCACGCGTTCCAAGGTTGGCAAGGTCAGATCCTGCATTGGGCTCGCTATACCCTTGGCACCAAAGGTCCTCTCCAGAGAGGATTCGAGGAAGAAAGTATCGCTTTTGCTCTTCAGTACCCCAACGAATAATGGTGTTTCCAACCATTTGAATTCCAAAGGTATCATTAGGGCCACCCATGGGAGCTCCAGCTTTGGCAAACTCCTCGGCTAGGACGACCTGTTCCATTGCGCTTAGACCAGCACCGCCGTATTCCTTGGGCCATGCAAGGGCAAGGTAGTTCGCTTGAAAGAGCGTTTTGCGCCACTTGTTGGTGAATTCGGGGACATCTTCCGATGGGAGTGCGCCGATTCCGGCCCATCCTGAGGGCAAATTCGATTGTAAAAATTCCTGAACGCTTCTACGAAATTCCTGAGCTTGTGGTGGGTAACTAATCTCCATAGCTCAAACGTTATCGCAAAATAGGAGTGAAAACGAACCAAAATCAATTTGCCACACAAAAGACTCTCTGAGCAATATCAAAGAGTCTTTCCCTCCAAGGCCGATCTAACCTTGCCATCATCTAGCAAAACTAGAAGGTCAAGTATGGACTACTTGTCCTTCTTTCCAAACTTATTCTTGATCTTAGAACCAAGATCTTTAGCCTTGACTGTGGAACCAGATGGTTTTCTCCCACTTGTCAAATCCGCCCAACCCGCTTTTCCGAGGCGACGTAGATTTTGCTCAAATATTACGGCTGACGCCAACATTATCAAAAACCCAAAAATGCCAAGGAAAACAGAGATGGAAAAGGTCAAGACCGTCACGACCAATCCGACTACAAAGGTCAACGTTGACCACTTGCAGTTTCGGCCTGCGTGTCTATAAACCGTCTCTTCTCTTACGCGAGCCGCGAAATTCGGATCCGACTCGTAAAAATTTCTCTCTATCTCTCGCAGAATGTTCTGCTCATGCTCTGAAAGAGGCAAGGTATCCTCCTTTGAAGCTCGTGATAACACTAACCTGTTATTCAACAATATCTCATAACAATGCTACAACCCAAAACTTCCTTTAATAAGTCGACAAACAAGAGTTATGCCTTTAGCTGCGGAATATTTTTGCCAATTAAGATAAATTTTGACAGATCTCAGATAAATGACGAAATTCTTGCTCATCTGTCGAAGATATGACTCGAGATTTGACAGGATCGCTTCCAGCTCTCAGAGTCAAATTCACCAACCCCGGCCCATCGACGTTGTGCTGTAGGACTTCATCTTCAGTCGATCCTGTCACGATCGCCTTAACTCCCGAACCCGACAAGATCGCCTGTGAAGCGCCCGCCCTTATCAACTCTGAAAGATCGTCGCTAAGCCTAGGTCGAAGAGTTGCATGAACCACAACTTTATATCCGGCCTCGGTAAGCCTCTCGATCAAACCCACAGAGTATAAATTTCGCTCGTGATATGAAGAGCCTTCCACCTCAATAATTCTCATCTATGACTCCACCTGATTTACAATACGTCGAAACGTCTCTGCATACGGAACGCCTAAACGTCGCCCCAAAGTTTTAGCAGTCGTATCGATCGACTCTCCAAGGCGGACAAAACGACCCCCCACTTGCGTACGATGGCTCAAGACTGCCTTTGTCTTTAATTCCAAACCAAGCGAAATATCGATGGCCACATTTGGCTCTTGGGTTCCCGAGAGCAAGACGGTCGACACCCTATGGGGCGCTCCAGCTTCGGGGAAATAGTGAGGAAGATGGCTAGCAGGAAAGACTGAATCCAAAACGGCAAAGCCGAGTTCCCGATGGTCCCTGTGATTAAAGTAGGTAGAACCAAAAAAGGTCGCCGTCGGATCGTGTGTCAGAACCACCTGGGGTTGCAAGGAACGAAGCCTCTCAACGATGCGACCACGCAGTACGAGATCATTTTCAACCTCTCCATCAGGAATCGAAAACGACTCTACCAACGATACTCCTAAGCATTTTGAAGCCTCAGAGATCTCCTTAACTCTCAATTGAGAGAGACGCTCGGTCGAGATCAAAGAGTCGGTAGTTCCCTTTTCCCCTAGGCATGCAATAATGAGCGTTACCGCCGCTCCTTTTTGTGCCCATGTCGCAATCGTTCCGCCTGCCCCTATGTCTGCATCATCTGGATGGGCAAAAACACAAAGCACAGATTTGGGCACTTGCTTGATCAATTGCATTGCCATCTAATAATGCACCCTGTGATGAAAGAGAACTTCGCTAAGAGAGTTAAAGATCATCTGGGATATCTACAATGACTTTATAGGCATAGTCCAATTGGGAGTCATCTACGTCTTTGTGAGTAACAAAGCGCAACTTTCTGGGACCAATTGGATTCACCAAGACACCTTGAGAGTTGAGGTAGGTTGAGATTGCATCTGCTTGAGGATGGTCAAAGACGATAATATTGGTCTCAGGCAGATAATCTTCTCCAACGTAGCTACCGAAACGCGCTTTGACCGCCTCTGAAAGATGACGCGCTCGAGCATGATCCTCAGCTAGACGGTCCACCATCGTCTCCAAAGCTACGATTCCCGCTGCTGCCAATACCCCTACTTGTCGCATCTGACCACCAAGCACACCTCTTTCATAGCGAGCACGCTCTATAAACTCACTACTACCAGCCAATAAGGAACCAACCGGGGCAGCTAAACCCTTAGAAACACATGTCATTACCGAATCGGCATAAGATGCAAATGTTGCAGCTGCAACTCCACTGGCGACCTCGGCATTGAAAAGCCGTGCACCATCCATATGAATCGCTAGGCCCCCAGCGGCTTGACGGACGCTTTCGAGGCGCTCGATGGGCCAGATACGGCCTCCCGATGGCATGTGGGTATTTTCCAGGCAAATAAGAGAAAATTGGACGTCCCAATAACCCTGAGAAGATGTCGCCTCTTGGATCGCCTCGCCACCAAATGACCCCGACTCGTCATCCAAGAGATAGAAAGTCGTTCCTGCATTTCTAGCTGAACCGCCGTACTCAAAGACCACAACGTGCTGATATCGCCCAGCGGCAACCCAACTTCCCGGTTGGGCATGGCATCGTATAGCGATCTGATTCGCCATCACTCCAGATGGAACAAAGAGCGCGGCCTCCTTACCCACTCGCTCGGCATAGATAGCTTCGAGCTTGGCTACTGTTGGATCTTCTCGGTACAGGTCGTCCCCTACCTCAGCATTGGCCATAGCGTTACGCATTTGAGGAGTAGGCTTTGTAACTGTATCGGATCTCAGGTCAACTTGAGTTATTGTCATAATTAATCAAGCTTAGCTACCGTTGTAATAGACGATAGTTATCATTTGTGGTTCGAACTACAAACAAATTGGATGATTAAGTCTATGTCACCAACCTCACAAGCCCTATCCATCAGCGAGCTATCATAGCCCAAGATATTTTCAACAAACCATCACAGTGCAACATCACAGTGCAACATCACAGTGCAACATCACAGTACGACATCACAGGGCGACATCACAGGGCGACCCTATCTAAATCGACTGAGAAAAGTGTAACCAAAGATGCTCATGCAATTATCCCTTTCCCTTTCCCTCTCCTCCGTGTGAAGCCAAAAAGAAGACCTTTGGTCAAAAATCTCTCCAAAGAGGTAAAAATTTAATTAAAGTTTGGAATTTTTTTGAAATAAATTGAAAAACATTTCTTCGAGAAGAAGGTGCTTTTGACAAGGGCGCAAAATATCCAAATCAATATAGTAAATACCTATCAGTAATGACAAATAGATCAACCCTTCATCGTTATATGTCAACAGCACTCTATCGACACCGAAATAGGAACCAATAGATGAAAAACTAACCCTAAATTACCGAGACCAGCTTCCGATTAAGGGCAAAAGCAAGGCGATAAAATCCAAAGTGGTCAACAACTATCAGGTAAAGCAAAAAATTGTAAAACAACAAACCTAAAGCCCATCGCAAGTTCGATCTAGAAAGGTCGATCCCTAACCAACACTCTCATAAGAGCAAACAACGGCTCATGGAATCGCCATGAACTCCAGCGCCCCCTAAGTCACATGGCCATACCGGAGTCATCGACGTATTAGCTCTTTTGGAGATATGTGTGAGGAATGAGAAATAACTGACATCCATTTGGCAATCTTGTGTAATTCAGATAATGCCGCGGTGCGATAAGGTGACAAGGTTCGCTCAAACAAAGCTACGAAAATGTATTAACGAAGAATCACGTCAGCGATCGAAAAGCAACAATCACTAAGACATGAGCGCAATGAGACCATGGCTGTAATGAAATCTTGGGTGTAATAAGGCAACGACCTCAAGCACCTACCTCGCTCTTAACTACCCAACCATAACCACTCACTCATAGCCATCGGGCAAGTAACTACCTCCGTAAAAGGCAATAACCACTTCCAGAAGCTATCGTTTAGTCGATCCAAAAAGCAGGTCTTACAGCCTTTAGCAAGACCCCAAAGAGTCGCCCAGAGACAAATCGAACTAAGTTCATAGTCATGAACGAGATAACACTACGCCACAATGCCGCCCTCGAGATTGCGCTTATCGCCTCGAACTTCATAACCGAATCAATATCAGCACCAGAATTCAAACTCGCAGTCACCACCAAATCCTCCCGAACCGACATGGTTACCCAGATCGACGGAGGAGTAGAGTCCCTAATACAAAAAGAGATCATCACTCGGTTCCCAGACGATTCCATCCTCGGAGAAGAACATGGATCGATCACCGGCACCAGTGACTACGAGTGGGTAGTCGATCCGATCGATGGAACCACAAACTTTGTCTATGGATTTCCTGCATACGCCATATCCATAGCGATCCGCGATCGCAATACAAAAAAGGCAGTTGCTGGCGTGGTACGCGATATCCCCCGAAGGCGTGTTTTTGAAGCGATTGCTGGTGAGGGTGCCATGCTTGATGGGATAAAGATAAGGGTCACAGACCTATCTGAGATCTCCGGAGCACTCATCGGAACGGGATTCTCCTATTCCGACACAATTCGTATTCGTCAGGGAGAGGTAATTTCAAGGATCATAACTAAAATCCGAGATATTCGACGAATGGGCGCGGCATCGCTTGACCTTTGCATGGTCGCATGTGGCGAACTTGATGGCTATTACGAAATTGGCCTTCAGCCATGGGACTACATGGCAGGAGCCCTAATAGTAACTGAAGCCGGCGGACAAATAAGCGGCGGAGATTTAGATGAACCGTCATATGAAATGATGGTCGCCTCAAATTCACTCATTCACAAAGAGCTGCGAGCCCTGATCAAGAAGTGACGATCTCTACCTTTTTTCTACCTTTTTCGAGTCAAAATACTACATCTATTCGCTCGTTACAAATGTCCAATTATCCAACAAGAATAGATTTCAATGGTTATGACTCGAAAATAGCTCCCTGGATTAGAACTGTATTCTTGATCAATTAGAGTCATTTCTACTAAAACCTATACAGCGTAAATTAGCAAATTAAACGACATAAAACTAGTATTTGCTATGCAAAATCGCACCGACCATACGGCTTGGCTAGGTAATCAAAATAGATTTTACTAATAGTGAAATCTAACTATTTCATCTTGATAATCAATTATCAAAAAATAAATAAGAATGCCCCAAAACTCAATTCACTTGAAAAAAAACGTCCAGGGGTGAATTGAAATATTAATATCATGTGACTAATGTCATTCGAGAAAGCTTCTAAGCGGGGTGCTTGGGGCAACTAAAACATCATCTTTGATGGGGGTAAAATAACAATGAAATCAAGCCGGACAAATTCCAGACTCAAAGGACTAGCGGGGTTCAACAGTTCCAATGGGAGCCGGATCGCCCGAGGCGCACTTGCTGCGGCAGCTCTGGCATTGATCGCAGGAGCGTGCGGTAGCACTTCATCTTCGTCATCTTCGTCAAGCACAACAGCTGCAGCTGCGACCTCGACAACGGCGGCGGTCCCTCAGGTAACAACTTCATCGCTCGACAGCACATTCGCTGCTATGTCTAGCCTCAAGCCACTTGTAAGCCAAGGAAAAGGTAAAGTTGCAGTCATCCTTCCTGACACTCAGTCTTCTGCTCGTTATGTGGCCTTCGATGCTCCATATCTAGCCAAAGCCTTTGCAGACGCTGGTTACTCATCGAGCAACTACATCATCGAAAACGCACAGGGCAGCGACGCAACACAGCTCTCTGATGCACAAGCTGCGATCACCAACGGTGCTAGCGTCTTGGCAGTGGATCCGATCGACTCCGGCGTAGGTGCCTCAATCGAGTCATACGCTGCAGCACACGGCGTAAAAGTCATCGACTATGACCGCATTACCCTCAAGGGCAGCGCCAGCTATTACGTTAGCTTCAACAACGTACAGGTAGGAAAGCTAATTGGACAATCCTTCTTGAGCTGCGTAACTGCATGGAACGTAAAGAATCCACAGGTTTACATCCTTGATGGTTCGCCAACAGACAACAACGCAACCCTCTTCGCTCAGGGCTACAACTCAGTCTTAGCTCCTGCGTTCGCCTCAGGTAAACTCACCAAAGTCGGCGAGCAAGCTGTTACCAACTGGGACAACCAAGTCGCATTGACCGACTTCCAGCAGGCCTATACCGCACATCCAAATATCAATGCGGTTGTAACGGCTAACGACGGACTCGGAAATGCTGTCGTTTCCGCCCTCAAGACACTAAATGTCAAGCCATTTACGGTACCTACCACAGGCCAGGATGCAACCCTTCAAGGAATGACAAATATCCTCCAAGGATACCAGTGCTCCTCGATCTACAAGCCAATCTACCTTGAGGCTCAGGCAACTGTAGCCTTGGCAACCTACCTCCGAGCTGGCATTACGCCTCCTTCGGGCTTGGTAAATGGCACGACCAACAATCAAACCACCAATGTTCCATCCGTACTCTTGACTCCAATTACGGTTACGGCTAGCAACATGGCATCAACTGTTATCAAAGATGGATTCATCCAAAAGTCTGCACTTTGTGTTGGAACAGTCGCCGCCCTTTGTACAAAGAACGGCATCTAAGTCAATCAAACTAAATAGTTGACTGCACCATTGGGGACAGCCTTCAACTAACAAAACCGAACCGGGATCTCCAAGCAACTGCTGGGATCCCGGTTCTTGTATTGTTCATGTTGCAATGCAACGCATCAAGAAGGAAGGATGTGGAGATGCCAGAAAGTCAAACTATGGCTAACTCTCATGAATTACTTGAACTCTATAAAGTATCGAAAAGTTTCGGACCAGTTCAGTCATTAGCGGATGTAGACCTAACGATTCCCCTAGCCAAAGTAACTGCTCTCGTTGGCGATAACGGCGCTGGGAAATCTAGTCTCGTAAAGTGCATAGCTGGCATTCATAGCGCTGATAGCGGCGAGATAGTCTTTGAAGGAAAACACATCAAATTAAAGAGTCCCAGGGATGCCGCGGATCTCGGCATCGAGACTGTTTACCAAGATCTAGCGCTCTGTGACAACTTAGACATC
Source organism: Acidithrix ferrooxidans (assembly GCF_000949295.1). Lineage (GTDB taxonomy): Bacteria > Actinomycetota > Acidimicrobiia > Acidimicrobiales > Acidimicrobiaceae > Acidithrix > Acidithrix ferrooxidans. The sequence continues at coordinate 76,985 of NZ_JXYS01000001.1, read as the reverse complement.
GTACAAAACATGTTTTTAGGTCGCGAACGAACCAGAAAAGGTCTCTTAGACGAAGACTCCATGGAACAATCTGCCAAAGAGACACTCGCGAGTCTGTCAGTGACAACAGTTCGTTCAATTCGCCAACCAGTAGCATCACTGTCTGGCGGTCAACGTCAAGCTGTCGCTGTAGCCAAAGCCGTGATGTGGAATGCAAAGTTGGTCATCATGGACGAACCAACCGCAGCACTAGGCGTAGCTCAGACGAGAATGGTACTTGATTTAGTACGCCGATTAGCCGAACGTGGTCTTGGAGTGCTAATCATCTCCCACAATATGAATGACGTCTTCGAAGTTGCAGATCGAATCGCGGTACTACGATTGGGACGAATGGTCGCCCAAGAAGATGTAAAAGCATTTGATCGCCAAATCATAGTTGACCTTATGACAACTGGATCATCAACGCGAACAGCTGCCAAGGCCAACTCGCATGGAATTGAAAGCAAGGAGAATTGACGATGGCTCCAAATATGCAACCTTATGAATCGGCTCTCGACACCAATGAGAACCAGCCAAAAGACGATATCGTCGCTAAAGTGGCCGAAGACGACGCGCTTCCCGCCGCTGCTGGGGCAAACTACGTCGAAGTAAACACCCTTTCGGAATATATCTCTAGTTCAATCTCCAAGGTAAAAAATGGGGATTCAGGGATCCTTCCCGTACTGGTTGGCCTCATAATCATCGCGATTATCTTCCAATCGCTGAATTCAAACTTTCTCTCTGCTGGAAACCTGGTCAACCTACTCTCCCAAGGTGCGGTATATATCATGCTCGCACTAGGAGAGATCTATGCATTGCTCCTGGGCGAGATCGACCTCTCCATTGGCTATGTAGCTGGCGTTGCTGGAATCATAACTGCGCAGTTGGCCTCTGCACAACACAACTGGCCATGGTGGGCAGCCATAATTGTTGCACTCTTGGTAGCTGGAGCAATTGGAGCCATACAGGGAACCATCATCACTCGAGTAGGATTACCCTCCTTTGTCGTGACACTTGCGGGTCTTCTAGGCTGGCAAGGGGTAATGCTCCTCATTCTTGGAAATGGTGGAACTCTACCAATAAGCTCGAACGTTCTCAACGATCTAGCAAATGCGAGTATTACTCCGACCGCAGGTTGGATAGTGATTATTGCGCTTGTGGCGGTATACGCCGCCATAACGCTGGCTCGTGAATTCAGACAACGCAAGAATTCACTCCACCATACACCAGCCTCTCTCGTATATTTTAAGATCGCCGGAGCCGCAATTGCGGGTGTGGTCTTGGTCTTGATATCCAATGCGAACCGTGGCGTATTAGTGCCGATCGAAGGACTCCCCTGGGTGGTCCTCATCGTCATAGCCTTTGTAGCGGCTTGGAGCCTTCTTCTCGGAAGAACAAAGTATGGTCGCTACGTCTATGCTGTCGGTGGTAACGGCGAAGCAGCGCGTCGAGGTGGCGTCAATCTTGCCGTTATCAAGACAATCGCATTCGCCTTAGCATCCTTCACCGCTGGAGCTGCGGGCATTCTCTATGCGTCGCGTCTTCGTTCGGTCTCAACAAGCCTCGACGGAGGCACCTTGGTGCTCTATGCGGTAGCTGCGGCAGTCATAGGTGGAACCAGCCTATTTGGTGGCAAGGGCAAGCCAATACATGCTGTACTTGGTGGCATTGTCATCGCAGGTATCGACAATGGAATGGGCCTTCTTGGAATTAGCGCTGCGCTTCGACTCATCGTTACTGGACTAGTTCTACTAGCAGCTGTAGTTATCGATGCACTAGCACGTAGAGGAAAAACCACCCGCTAATAAACCCACAGGGCTATAAGATCCCCCAACCAAATAAGACAAGAGGCAGCTTCCCCCACTTAAGGCTGTCTCTTGTCTTATCTTCACGATCAAGCCAAATCCGACCATAGACTATTTCGCATTCGCGGAGCTGACCTGGTATGCGTGATACTCATAACTTCGAGATCACCAAAAACCAAAGAATAAGTCAAATCTGGCGAAATCTTTATAGCCCCTGCGAGTAAGATAAGCATCGCAAGGCTTGGGGACCACCGTAGGCAAAAAAGCTTAGAACTTCAATGAATCAATCGATCAGAGTTCAAGATCGATCTTTAGGCTCGCTACCTCTTTTTCAAAGTCATCTGGGTCTTCAAAATCCTTATAGACCGAGGCAAACCTAAGATAACCGACCTTGTCGATTTGGCGCAGGACATCTAATACCGCAATCCCAATCGCAGAGGAATTTACGTCGGAGGATGCTAAGCGAAACCGCTCTTCTATGTCGGCCACAGTTGCTTCTATAAAGGACGAATCAAATGGTCGATTCTTTAGAGCTGCCGCAATTCCGCCAAAAAGCTTTCCACGGTCAAAAGGTTCGCGAATCCCCGAGCGCTTTATGACCACCAAGGGGACTTCTTCAATCCTCTCGAAAGTCGAAAAACGGCGCTGGCACGAGATACATTCGCGGCGCCGACGAATAGTCCTACCATCCTCAATCACTCGGGAATCAACAACTTTGTCTTCGTGATTCCCACAAGTAGGACAGCGCACTATTTCTCCCTGGTCACTTTCCCCTAGTTAACTTGACCCTGATTCTATCATATGGAGCCAAAGACTAAGCGTAGTCCAAAATACACTACCATAGGACGATACCAAAAGAGAAATGCCTAGACAAAGCTGATAAACAAGGTCCGTCCCCGATGCTAAAGGGCTCTGAGGGACAATCAAAAACTGGACTATTGGCCTTTGGACTTCTAAAGTCCTTTACTAAAGCACCACATAACAAAGAAACCACAACGAAAGAGAAAAGGTGTCACCAAAAATTATGGATCCTTGAACGCTTCGATAGCCTCCTAGGGGATCGCAATAACTTCGCCTGGATAGATCGTCGTCGTACCCAATTTAGCCAAGATACGCTCTTCAACCGAGAATACGCTTTGACCATTCGCAAAGCGTTGCGAAATCGTCCATACCGTATCTCCGGGTTGAACCACATAGTGACGAACCGAAGCCAAAGCGATCTTTGATGGCACTCCCATGGAGCTGAAATAGAGAGATAAGCAGAGAGAGAGCAACACAAAACCTACCAAGATCGCGCCTTTCATCGTCTCCGACAATGAAAGGCGATCATCCTTTGCGGTCCTGGTTTTAGCGTGTAACGCCACGGCGCTCGAGGCATAGACTGCCCGATAATTTGGCCGATCTTTCAGATATGATCCAAAACTCATTTGAGAGTGGCTCGTATTATCACCTTCATAAAGATAGACGTCGGACCTAATCCGAGGTGGTATGGCTGATCTGTCGATTCCATACTTAGTGGTATCTAAATAACCTGACGCCGAATTTTCGCTAGACAACATTGAAATTACTCCCCAATCGCAATAACCTCTCGAACACTGATACTAGTTTATCGAACACATGTACGTTCGATAAAATAGAACAAATGTTGTATTTCCTCGAACAAAGTGATAACATGTCACTATGACAACTGAGCCGCCAAATAACGAGATTTTGACCGTCAAGCGTCGTGAGATCCTCACGTATATAGAGCGGACTCAAATTGAGCGTGGATATCCGCCATCTGTAAGAGAGATCGCTACAGCATGTTCGCTCTCGTCACCAGCGTCTGTTCAGTTTCACCTGAAAGTTCTCCAAAAACAGGGATTCCTCATGCGCGACCTATCCAAGCCACGCGCGCTAACCGTGAACATGTCATCGAGGTCCTTATCCTCATCTAATGACGATGCCCTTTCGATCCCCGTAATCGGACTTATTGCAGCTGGATCAGGAGCCCTCGCCCTTGAAAATCCAACCGATGAAGTTGCACTAATACCGGCTTTTCTTGGGGATGCCACGACCCTCTTTGCCCTGAGAGTAAAGGGTGATTCAATGATTGGCGATGGAATCTTCGAGCGCGACATCATCGTCGCTCGAAAACAGTCCACCGCTACAACTGGTGAATTAGTAATTGCCGGCCTAAGGGACGAAACCGAGGCTACGGTAAAGAGAATTGAGATCGATAGGGCAAAAAATAGAATCGTCCTAAAGCCGTCCAACCCAGCCTATAGCCCAATGCAATATCCGATGGATCAAGTAGCAATCTATGGCCGCGTTGTCTTTCTTCAAAGACAATTTTAAAGATTTGCTAGCTTAGTATTTCACCATTGTCCAAAGGTGACGCTCACAACCAAGTCGACATCTTCGTTAAAATCAACTCTCAACGAAGTTGAGATATAGTTAGGGGCAAAAGATACGAAAGGGCTATTTCTCCGACCGTAATCCAATTACTTGAGATCCAATTACTTGAGATAAAGTCAAATAGCAGAAATCTAGCTCTTGTATAGATACAATCTCTTGATCGGTATGGGCCAAAGTTGGATCACCAGGTCCAAAGTTACAAGCTGAAACTTGACGCTCCCAAAAAAATGCAACATCCGTCCAGCCCAGTTTGGCCCTTACCTTCCCACCAGCGACATCTGACAAGCTAGAGATAAGGCTATTTCCAAGATTGGGTGGGGCCGAAGGAGCCCAGTCAACAAGCTCTACCTTATCTCCGTAATCACTGGAAATTTTCGAAGTTAGAAACTCCTCGATCTCCAAAAGCGATTGCGAATCATTCCCCGCTGGTGCAAATCGGTAATTTACGCCGATCTCGACCCGATCCGGGACAACATTGCCGGCTATTCCCCCATTGATCGAGGTAGCAAGAAGCGACTCCTTGAAGTCACAGCTATCAATAGAAACCGCTTTGGATACATTGCTGTCGAGCGCTCCAAGAAGTGCATAACTACGATGGATTGCATTGACTCCCATCCAAGGTCGAGCGCTATGAGCTCGCTCTCCGGCAATTGTCACTTTGAATTTAGCAGTACCCTGGCAACCTGCCTCTATGTATCCTCCGGTTGGCTCCATGAGCACTGCCCCCGATGCCCTCAAAAGCCCTCGGTTAAAAGCTTCAATCTCAAGAAGTCCAGAGAAGCTCCGGCTTATCTCTTCACTGGCATAAAATACATATCTAACGTACTTGCCGCCAATTTGCGATAGAAGTAGCTTCATCATTACCGCAATGCCGCCCTTCATGTCGACAGCACCTAAACCACATAGGGAATCTGCGACAATCTTTGGCTTCAAGTTAGGCGATGGTGGGACAGTATCAATATGACCAGCGATTATTATTCCTTGGTCATCCATGTAGCCGCTAGGGGTCGCCACTATATTGTTGCCGATTCGAACCAGATCATAGAAGTCCGAGACCCTCAGTCGACCCTCGATAAAATCAGCAATCTCTCGTTCATTTCTTGAAAGAGAGTCGATGCAGACTAACTCATAGGCCAGATCAAGAAGGTCTCTACTTTCCATGTTAAAGAGCAACTCCACTCTCGCGTAGAAAATCATTTAGAGCGGTCTTGTCGTGGCGTTGCCCCTCGTCTAGTCGCTTTATCACAAGGACACAGGGTAGGTAGAACTCTCCACCGCTAAATTGCTTACGACGTGAACCCGCTACTGCGACTGCCCACGGAGGAATGTGGCCCCTTGATATCTCCTCGCCAGATTCTGTATCAATGACTGGAATCGACGGATTCAAAATCACTCCAGCGCCCACGACCGCACCCTTACCAACTCGAGCCCCCTCGGTGATCATCGCACGGGACCCAATGAACGCCTCGTCGTCTATTATTACAGGTGCCGCTTGAGGAGGCTCAAGGACTCCACCGATTCCAACCCCACCTGCCAAATGAACGCGCTTGCCAATCTGCGCACACGAACCCACGGTCGCCCAAGTGTCCACCATGGTATCTTCCTCAACACGGGCGCCAAGATTGACGTAACTTGGCATCATTGTGACTCCTGGTGCGAGATATGATCCCCAGCGCGCAGAGGCTCCTGGAACCACTCGAACTCCTATGGCCTCATAGTTAGACTTGAGCGGAATCTTATCTCGAAACTCAAAGGGGTTGGAGTTGGTCGTTTCCATAGGAGAGACCCTAAAGAGCAAGAGGATTGCTCGTTTGATCCATTCATTCACAAAGACACTGCCATCTTCTTGAATAAAGGCGACGCGCAGATCACCAGAGTCCAATTGATCGATAACCTTAGCAATAGTTCGATAGGCATCTAAATCATTCGGATTTAATTTATCACGCGATTGCCATAATTCTTCGATTTGCGACTCGAGCACAAATCCTCCATTTCCAATGTCAAACAAATTTTGGTACACAAAGTTTCAATTTCAATATCGAACTATCACACTACCAAGGCCAATGTCACACAAGTCGCATTTGGGCCCAACCAAACAATTACAATTCGACAAATAGGATAATTCTCATGGCCATTGCTAAGGCAAAAAGGCCAGCCCCCAATTTCTAGAATCTCTTAGTAGAGCTGCTTGGTAAGATCTCAAGGGAAGTTCCAAAACAAGACCACAGCCTTTTTGGGTTCGACAGCTCCAAACGGCAGCCCTAAAAGTCCACGTGCTAGCGCAATCTCTCTAAGATCCCAAAGAGTGTTTGAGTTGGTGCCACAGCTGCCAGGCGAAGATAGTTACGACTACTTTGACCATAGAACTCTCCTGGACTGCCAATAATCCCTGTCGCCTTGGCGAATGCGGCGGCGATGGCAAAACCATCCTCGTTGTCCTGGCCATGTAACCAAATGTAAAAACCACCTTGGGGAAATGTCGCTAAATAGCCAAGCCTCTCAACGATCTCTAGCAAGATCATCAATCTCTCTCGATATATGTTTGCTTGGTGGTTTACGTGAACTTGGTCTCCAAGCAACTTGGTTGCAATAGCCTGCATCGGACCAGGGATCATCAAGCCGCCATGTTTTCTCACCTCGGCTAGGTATTCAACCAGAGTGGCATCTCCAGCATAAAAGCCAACTCGACCACCTGCAAAGTTTGATCGCTTAGAGAGAGAGTGTATAGCTAGCAAATCTTGAGTTCCGTGCTCTAATATCGTTCTAGGCGGACCGTCCCAAGTGAATTCAACGTAACACTCATCAGAGATGACCACAAATCCAAATCTTCGCCCGATGGCAACTGCGCGGGATAAATCGCTCACCGCTCCAGCCGGATTCGAAGGCGAATTGACCCACAGACAGAGAGTCCTCTCCAAGATCGCCTCGTCGATGGCTCCAAGGTTAAGCTCACCTGAGGGCAAGAGGGGTACTGCGATGGGTGTACATCCACCGAGAAGCGCCCCCATTGCATAGGTAGGATAGGACACCTGGGGATACAACACAACATCGCGATCTGGGGTTCGCAACCGCAGATAATTAGGGGTCGATGCCACAAACTCCTTGAGTCCGACACAAGCCGCTAGCTGATTTGCCTCTAGTTCAACTCCGAGTCGCTCATAATTCCACTTTAAACAGGCATCTCTAAGGTCAGCCGATCCAATCGAACTTGGATAACCACGCGCACTCACAAGTTGAGAGGAGAGCTCACCGACAAAATCAGGAAGGGGGTCGATCGGAGTTCCGATCGAGAGATCAACGACCTCCAGACCGGCTTCGATTGGCAGTTTTTTAATCTCACCGAGACGATCATGAGGATATGGAGGAGGAACAAAACCACTAGTCATATTAAAGACAATAGATCCTCATATCCATAGAATGAAACGTTGTTGAGGCATCAAAACTGAGAGTTGGACCGAAGTCAAAGTGACGGAACGACAAACTCCTCAAAGAGACCAAGACTTCCACTATCTAAACGTGCTGTTATCTCATAGCCTTCGTCGGTTGAGGTCATAGATAGAATCTCACCCTCACTATGGAGTCGAGCTAAAATATCCCCTCTAGATAGGGCGATTTTGAGATAATAGATCTTGGTCTGTTCCCTTATCAATGCAGCAATTTGAAGACGAAGTTCCTCCAAGCCATCACCACGAACCGCCGATACAAATACAGCTTGAGGAAAGTCCAGCCGCAAAGTCGATAGGTCTTCGACTAAGTCAATCTTATTAAAGACCAATAATTCGCGAACGTTCTCAGCATCTATTTCAATCAGAACCTCCCGAACCGCACGCATCTGACCGTGAGGATCCGGTGAAGTTGCATCTACAACATGTAGCAAGAAGTCTGACTCACGAACGACCTCGAGGGTTGACCTAAAGGACTCGATTAATTGGTGTGGCAACTTCTTTATAAAGCCGACGGTATCCGAGAGCAGAAACCCCTCGCCACCTGGGAGCAACATCCTACGGGTTCGAGTGTCGAGCGTTGCAAACAACTTGTTCTCTACAAAGACATCCGAATCACACAGAGCATTTATCAATGACGACTTCCCTGCATTGGTGTAGCCAACTAAAGAAGCAGTCTGAGTTCTTGATGCCACCCGCGAAGATGCTTGGACTCGCCTATTCTTTGCATAGTCATCCAATTGATGTTTGAGGCGTGATATCCGGGCCTGAATTCTACGGCGATCCTCTTCAAGTTTGGTCTCGCCTGGTCCTCGCGTTCCGATCCTACCGGTCTGCTGGGAAAGCGAGATCCCTCTACCCCGTAGACGTGGAAGACGATAACTCAAAAGCGCCAATTCGACTTGGGCTTTACCCTCCATCGACTTTGCATTTTGTGCGAAGATATCCAAGATCAGTGCGGTTCTGTCGATTGCAGTCCTACCAAGAACCTTTTCAAGATTCCGCTGTTGAGCCGGAGTTAGCTCATCGTCAAAGATAACAGTATCGCAATCAGTTGCATATGAAAGCTCCTTGAGTTCTTCAACCTTTCCCTTTCCAAGGAAATACCCTGGATCCCGAGCGGCCATGCGCTGAGTAAGACGGCCAACTACGTCGGCCCCCGCAGTATCGACAAGAAGTGCCAACTCAGTAAGCGACTCCTCAACTGCCATTGGTGAATCCCCAGGGAAGACTGCGCCGACAAGCACAATCTTCTCCCTAAAACTACGTTCAATTAATGTCATTTGACTACTTCAAACCAAGAAATGGCTTCACAAGGAAAATACCTCGTGGGATGTTTCGATTGTACCAATAAAATTGCTCTCCCCGTTTAATATAGTCTCGCCACTTTTTTCATCATAGAAGACACCAACACGACCACCAGGATTTATTACCTCGACTGGATTTTGGACCATACCTTGAGAGATCAGCAAGTACGCGCTCGCCGTCGAACCTGATCCACAAGCTAAAGTTACACCTACCCCGCGTTCAAAGACGCGCATATCGACGAAATCTGACAATGTGTCACCAATTTGAGCAAGATTGAGCCACTCTACATTGATTCCACCGTCAAATTCGCCTTGAAGATCCAAACCATACCTTTGGATATCCAAGTTATGAAAGATCTCTTTACTAACTCCGCTGTGTGATATCGACCCAGTTGACTCTAGTTTGGGGACTAATACCAAATGGGGATTGCCCACATTTAGCACAGTTCCCATCCAGTCAACTCCCAAAAAGGAGTAGGAACGTGAAAAGACCTCTCCCACCACGGATACCTCGCCCATCGAAACCGAAAATTCACATCTCGTATCTTTCGGATCCCCTAGCACAGAGATTGAGCGAACTCCTCCTTTGGTAGAGATATCAAAGTGATCATCGTTCAGAATTGCAAACTTCCTACTTGCATGAGCCAAGCATCGAATACCATTCCCGCTGATTTCTGCTTCCGAGCCATCGGCATTAAAAAGTCTCATATTTAGACGCGAGCTTTCGTCAACAAATCCGACTATCAGCCCGTCTGCGCCTACTCCATGCCTGCGATCCAAAAGTGAGACAACTCGCTTTGAGATGTCATCTGGGAGATCATTATTTGAATCGATAAAGGTGACTAGAAAATCGTTACCGAGCCCTTCGAATTTATATAAGGAGCGCAAATTGTTCACCACTACAAGCATAACTTTGAACCGACTACTTCATGATATTACAACGAGTACTCGTAAGTCACCGATTACAGCCAGGATCAATTGAAAGCAATACCGGGTTGGAAGATTGTCGACGGACTCCAAAATATCATTAGGTCCAGATTTCTCCTTGAAAGAACTGGGCGCGATAGTTCAGCTAATCTTATGAAAGATTTGATCTAAATTTAATGCAACTTTACCCTTTTATTAATCCAGACATAATTGAATGTTACATTAGAGAAAGGCGTTAGAGATTCACCTTCAGGAGTTAGATTGAACCACCCCCATGGCACACCCCGCTTAGGTACAATCGTCAACCTGATCTTGAAAGTATCACAGCTATTATGTTGATCCCCATCTCATATATGCAGCTAAGATACCAAGCGCCTTTTCCAGGTTTAGAAACTTTATGAGCGTCTCATCAACTAGAGATACTTCTCAAATCGAGATACTTGTTGAATCGATAGATACGGATCGAGACGCTCTAGTGACTCTTGATGGATCAAAAGAGACAAAGAAAAGCCAAAACCTCTGCTTCTAATAGGGAACAGCTCCAAAGATATCCTTCAAGCGACCTAAAGGCTATCTTGAAAACGGATTTAGAGTTTTATGGATCAGGATCCAAACAACTAGGAGTAAAAAAGATGGACACTTCGCTGGAGAGACTATCCGAGGGAGAGGTCATTCAAAAGGGCAGGTCACGGGAGTTCCTGGCTCTTAGAGCCATCGAAGGCCAGCCTCACCTCGACCGCGAAGATCTCCATAGCAAGTTCGCTTCACCTAGGCCAAGTGAGCCTCGCGCTCGGCTGGTTCACATCACAGACTTCCAACTCTGTGATCCCTCCTCCCCGACACGGTTTGAATTTGTCAATAAGCTATTTGGAATCGCCAGTGCCAAAGATCTCTTTCCGGGTCACAGGGCTCAAGAAACCCTAATCCCCTTTGCGATCGCTCAAGCAATTGCATACATCAACGAACTCTCTTCGAAGAGTCCAATTGATATGTGTTTGATAACTGGCGACACCATCGACAACTCACAAGCAAACGAAGCCGAAACTTTGCTCAGTCTACTTAGTGGTGAAGCATTGGAGCTCAAAAAGACCTTCGGTCAATACTTTGGGGTTCAGTCAACGGAGTGGAACGATGACTTCTTCTGGCACCCAGATTCTATCGACGACCAACCTAAATCCGAACTAGGCTACCCCACCCTAGAGGGCCTATTCAAAGCGATCAATGACAAATACCCAAACCAAGGGCTATTGGTACCGTGGCTGCTCTCCAACGGAAATCACGAAGTTCTTATCCAAGGAATGGGAGCTTGCACCGAGGCTTCAAATGCCTTCGCGGTTGGAGGCCAAAAAGCATTTGACTTTGGAGACAACATCGACTACCTTGTGGCCTCAAGGAAGTTCGAGGCCGATCCGTCCACGGTCTTTTCAAAGGCGGAAAGACGCCCAGTCGAGCCAAGCTCCCAGCGCCGACTAATTCAATCTCACGAATTCATAGAGATGATTAGAGAAACTCCTGGCCTTCCTAGCGGCCACGGCTTCCTAGATAAAGGCGGACTCGAAGCCAACTTCAACTTCGTCCATCTCGATCGGATCAAAGGAATCGTTTATATCTTTTTGGACACCGCTGTTCGATCTGGTGGCGCCAGGGGAGGCATTGACAACGAGCAATTGGAATGGCTCAAATCAGCGCTTGCTCAAAGCTTCGATGAGATCCAATCCCCATCACCCATTGGCATCATCGTCTCTCACCATGGCCTAGATGAGATCGACTTCAACGGCAACCCGGAGGTAACAAGGTCATCCTTAGTTGATCTTATTCACAGTTATCGCCAAATTCGCCTTTGGTTCTGCGGTCATACCCATGAAAACCGAATTCTAGCAATCCCTAATCCAAATAGAGCTGGCACTGGACTCTTTCAGATCACCTCCGCTTCAATGATGGACTGGCCCTGTTCTATCCGCGAAGCCTCGATCTACGATTATGAGAATGGCGAAATCGAGGTAGAACTTACGATGCATCATTCCAATTCTGCTAAGCCAAAGACGATAACGAGCATCTACGACTTAGCAAGCTGGCACCAGCTCATAGCAGCAAACTCGCCCTACATCGGAATCGGCTCATGCCTAGAAGGAGCCCCCGAGGACCAAAACGTTCGTCTATGGTTTGGAGCCATCGACTAGGTCCATCTAGTTCTGTTTAAATCGGTCTCGGCGATCATTCTCGTTGCTCAAATCTTGCCACACCTCATCAACGCCCCCAGCCGTTGGCAACCAAAGGTGACAAAATAGCCAAGCGGGTGCACGAGCAAGCCATTTCTCAGTTTTGACCCTCTCACGCGTAATCCTCTGGTGAAAAAACATCAAATGCTACGCTGCTTACCGTTATGATGCCATGTCTTGCGATTTGATCAATAACCTTTTCGGAAGCGGCCTTTGGACGGCGGCATAAAGGCATGCATCGTTCGATTGGCGTAGTTGCTTGATCTATATTCTTAGCTGATCGATATCGGACCTAGGTCTCCCAGCCAAGAAGCCAAAAACTATCACTTGATCACCCTTAGCAAATCTGCCAGCACTTTAGACAATTACCACTCATGGGTGGGGAGATTGCCTAATTCAAAGAATCTCGGCCAAGATCATAAATCCAACTTTGTTTGACCACGTCACTAAAGATGGATCATATCTTTAGAGTTCCTTGGAGTCATTCACCTTCAAAGACATAGCAATTCCCCCCACGGCGCTTTGCTTCATACATCAAATGGTCCGCACGCCTCAATAGCGCATCAGGATCATCGTTACCCGTCTTAGAAAATGAAACGCCCATAGAGGCGGTTATCGTCACCCACTCAGTACACTCTTCATTGATTGCAACTGGAGCTCCAATGGCCTGCATTATCCGGCCAATAATCTCACTAGCAACCTCTATTTCATCGATAGACCCTAAAATGCATACAAATTCGTCCCCTCCGATTCGCGCTACAGTATCAACCTCGCGAATTGCGGACTCAATCCTCCTAGCCAATGTAATCAGCAATTCATCCCCGGTCCTATGGCCATACCTGTCATTGACGGGCTTAAAGTTATCAAGGTCCAAAAATGCCAATGCAGTCATACCGCCAAGGCGCCGATTAAGGGCTAACTGGTCGGCCATCTTTTCTCCGACGAGACTTCTATTTGGAAGATTGGTTAGGTGGTCAAAATATGCCAATTTAGCCAGTCGGCTTTGATAGTCCATCAAATCCGAGATGTCAGAAAAGAGCACAACATAAAGTTCGGGCGCACCTCGTTTCCCAAATATGGTGGAGATGTTGACAAAGGCCGAAAAAGTTGACCCATCCTTACGCCTTTGCTCCAGCGATCCACTCCAGTGGCCCTCGGATCGCAATTGGGTGTTCATGTAATCATAAAAGGTGAAGTCCGCAGACTCACTAGCGAGAAAACGAGAACTCTGGCCAATTAAATCCTCACGTTGGAAACCAGTCATTCGTACGCAGGCAGGGTTTATGTCAATTATTCGGGAATCAGCGTCAACTATCACAATGGCTTCGGAGGTATGTTCAAAGACCACTGCTGCCTTTTGAAGTTGCTTCTCGGCGATCCGAGCCTCGGTGATATCCGTTCCTACAATAACAAAGGACGAGGCCAGGCCATCAAGATCATAGATTGCACTATTAATCCACTCGATAACCCGGCGCTCACCGTCTCCCCGAATCCAAGCTGATATAGTTTTTTGGCTCACGTTGCCAGCCAATGCGTCCACAAACCATGCTCGAACCACCGGTTGTGCCTCTGGAGAAAAGTATTCGACTATCCGAAATGGCTCTCGCATTATCTCCTCCAGTGAAGTCCCCGTGAACTCCAAGACAACGCGATTACAACGTATAACTCGACCAGAGCGATCCAAGACAAAGATCAGCTTGGGAATTGCCTCTATAACCTGAGCGATAAAGTCCAAGTCGTCGCGGACCAGAGCGGCATTACGACTCCTTTCGGTGACGTCAATGCCATAGATGACAATGGCTGCATTGGAGTCGCCAAGCTCCTGCAATACCGACGTGTAGTGCATCTCCACCAGTCGTTTCGTCCCATCTAGATGATGGTGCCACACCTCGTTTACCCCGGAGTCACCATGTTTCATAACCCTAAGAAAGGTCTCCTCAATTAGAGTTTGGTCCTTCGGGTCGATCCAGCTTCTCCATAATTCAGGGTTCGCAAGTACTTCATGGCTACTACGGCCAGTTAGAAGTTCGGCCCCACGATTAAATCGTTTGATTTGGCCCCTTTTGTCCAAGACCATAACTGATGCAGCCACCGAAGCCATAATTCGATCATTTAAAGTTCTTTCATGTCTAAATTGAGCGACTAATTCATCCCCGTCTCGAAACTCAACAAGTGCCAGAAAGAGCTCGGCATCCTCTCCCTCGCCATGGAGAGCCGTATGGTAATGCATGCGAAAGCTACCACCTAGATGATCACGGACGACAAGCTCTCCCGCCCACTCACTTGTGACGCCGTAACGAAATTGAAGGACTAACGAACGTCTTCTATCCAACTCCGGGATTAAATCAAAGACACTAAGGGTCCTTATTACATCTTCTTTATAACCAAAACGATCGATGGCTTCACGATTAGCTTGGACGATTCCGCCATCACTAGCTCTTATTGAAAACTTATAAGCAGTTGGAAGTTCAAATAGCGTCGACAAAAACTCCTGGCGACTTGCACCTATCTCATCGGCCTTCTTGAGTTTCAAACATAGAGAGATAATCGAACCAACCATCTGCAACAACATCGAGTCAAACTCTCGAACAATCCCCTCATTAAATATAAAAACCGAGAGTACTCCAATAGTATCGGCCGAGTTCTCCCTCAGGGGAACCGACCAGCAGGCTGAGATTCCAAGGATTTCAACTGCTTCTCGAAGATCGCTCCATCCCGGGTCAGATCGGACATTGCTTACAAAGATCTCCTTGTTTTGAAGAATTGCAAGACCATCTAATCCATTAAAGTTCGAAATACTAAGGCCACTAAGCAAAGGCCATTTAAGCGGAGGCAAGCTTGGAGACCAAGCAACATTAAGATTCGCGTCATCATCCAAGATTAGAACGCTCGCCATGGAGCCAGGAATCAACTTCTCAATCTCGATCAACGCATCCTCGACGACTTGAGATGGAGAAATGCCCTCTTCAATCTCTGCGAGCAATCGGCCCTGAAGAGAATGGAGATCCTTCATTTGGCGTAGTGAAATAGAATTTAAAGTAGAAAGTTCAAAGGCTGATCCCTCGTGCGCGGTTGGCGCAGGCATCGATCGAGAGATCTCTAAATTGAGATTTATCAATCGAGCTAGGTCTTCCTCTAAACGCAAGAGTGAACCTAGGCCAGCATTTTGCCTAGAATCCTCGACAAATTCTAAGATTCTCCGATCTATGAGGTCGCTGTTTAAGCCACCTATCCTCAATTTAAGATCTGAGACCAGATCGCTCACATCGATTGAATTCAGAAAAGTCTCCAGAGCAATTACCCGTCTGGACCATTTTCTAAGATAGGCCAGCGCTCCAAGTGAAGTGCGAACACTAGCAGCTGGCTCGTCATATCGAAAGCGGTTAGACCACTCAACAATACCCTCAAAACTAACCGGATGGCCCAAACCGTAACCTTGCCCGAAGTCCGCACCCAAGATAGCCACGGCCTCTACCAGGGAGTCGTTTTCGAGACCCTCTACTACGACACACATTCCAAGGTCATGGGCTAAATCTGTCAAATGCGCCACCAAGTCTACAGAATGCGCAACGCCGGTTGGAGATCTAATTAGCTCTTGGTCGATCTTTACTTCATCAAAGCCGACACTCTCAAGACGCAAAAGCGAGCTGTATCCAGCCCCTAGGTCATCTTGTGCAAGGTGGACCCCCATAGCGCGAGCGCGATGTAAAACTGTGGAAGAAAGACCATCGCCTAGCAGAAGATCTTCATCCTCTGTAAGCTCAAGGGTCAAAAGATAAGGATCGACACCAGACTCGCTAAGGTTGCGTTCGATGCTCTTTATATATCTATCATCGAACATGCCCTGAGGCGGAAAATTTACGCTAAGGCCACATGAAAGACCATGTCTTCTCCAGGCCAAGATAGCAGACAGACCAGTACTCAAGCCCTGTTCAAATAGATAAAATAGGTCATCCGATCCAAAGGCACGAAGGAATCGCGCCGGCGACAACAACTCTCCATTCGAATCTCGAAGGCGAGCTAGCGCTTCAACCTTATAGAGGTCGCCACTACGTAAGTTGACGATAGGTTGATAAACGATCTCAAGTCCACCACCATAGAGTAACGATCTAAAAAGTTTGCGCTCGCCATGGGAAATTATCAGATCCGAACTATCCAGCCGAGAAAGTGCGGCACTAAATAGGTGGCAGACGTGTTCTAGAATACGCCGCCTGCGATTCATACCAAAATACCCAAGAACCCTGGAATATCCATTTATGACCGCAACAACATCACCATTGCCAGCTGTAACTGGAAGCCCGACTCCCGAGCGCAATCCAAGAGAGATTAGACCCTCTCTCCAAGGAGCCATTCCCGGATCCATTGCAATCGAGTTGCAGACCTCTACGCGACCAGATCGAAACGCTCTTCCGCTAGGTCCCATCCCCGAAGCAGCACTCGATCGGACCGAGATCGGCGAGACATTTCCTAGCTCTATTTGTCTTTGATATTTTGCAAACTTATCCCCCACAAAATACTCATACTGGACAACCCCATTACCATCAGGTCGTCCAAATGCGACCATGTCAACGCCATCGAGACCATGAAGCAGTCCTAGAAAATTTCTTATCAAATCAGCCGAGGTACTCGCTTGAGCCACCATCGCGTTTACGCGATCGAACAGTAAATCCAGCTCCTCTTCGATCGCGGTCTCGCTATCAAATACTGACTTGATCAACATGTCAAGGCGCATAGATACACCAAGACAATACTCGTCAACCAGCGGGCGAGCAATGCCCCCTCCTAAAAGGTGGGTTGAAAGCATCTCGATCAATTGGTGATTCAACGCCATAGTCCAAGCCGGTCGAACTCCAATGGTCGCATGCGCTTGACCGAGTCCGCCAAAGAGACCAAGGAGATCTTCCACCGTCTTTTGTGGATCAAGCAAGTCGATTAAAAGTTTAACAAATTGGTGCCGTAAATTCTCGGTCTCCTCGGGCGTCAGGAGGCTAAATATATCCGCCACATGAGAAAACTTGGAGTACGAGCTAAAGAAGAAGTCAACAAAACTGTCTATCGCCCCGGCAATGATCTCACGAGGCGCGTTAGTTAATTTATGACCTCTGGGCTCCAAATTCTCGAAATCAATCACTTAGACGCCGTTTCTCATTGCGACCACTTGGCCTCTCAAATTATTATCGATTCCTGATAACCATTTCCTTTAGCCATTTTCGAACCAATTCCTTTGGATTCCCCAACTTGAAGTGCCAACATCCCACCCATTACTGCCACCGAGAAGCAAAACCGATACAAATGCGAATTGAGGGTCACGAATTACCTATTCGTTTAGAAAAAATGATCCTTGACCAAATCATCCGATCGGCAAAATAATGGATCCAAACCTTGTGGGGAAAAAAAGATATCAATAAACTAAACCCAATGTACTACGCTTTCAAAGTAGTACCATCCAACACTATAATTCAAGCAAATCGCGGATTCAATATAAAGAATACAAAAGCCAAGCTAAGAAATATCCCGAGCGTCAAAAGCTCCATGGATCCCGAGCTACGCTCTCCAATGCAAGGCACAAAGGCAACTAGTGACGGTGGATTCTATGACCAACAGTCGCATAGAGGGATCTTCTGACTCATGCTGGGCCCAGTCATTATTAGCCCAGGTAATTATTAGAAAAGTGAAGGCGAATTCACGGCAAATTCACCACAAGCTAGCCATTTTGAGCAAAGGCAGCGGATAATTCCGACAAATGGGAGCCCCTGGGAGTCCTAAATCGCTGAGACGTCACAAGGTGTCGATTTGGTCCAGGATATATTTTTGAGCTTCTTTAATCTCTCGAAACCAAACGATACGAGGATCGCGTCCGAACCAAGATCGTTGCCTTTTGGCGAATTGAAGGGTCCTTGTCAAAGTGGCTTCCTTGGCTTCTTCAAGAGAGAGAGCGCCATCGATATATCTAAATAGCTCTAAATAGCCAATCGCATGAAGGGCAGTCCGCGACAGGTCAAAGTTCTCCTTGAGCCACCGCGCCTCCTCAATCCAGCCATAGTCAATCAATCGATCAATTCGATACGCTAAGTCAATTCGAGCCTTCAAAAGGTCTGTTTCGATTCCGACTATCTCACCACTGGATAAAGGATAGGCATCTACCCCTCCCCCAAATTCTGAAAACCTTCGGCCAGTAATTTCAATAACTTCGAGAGCCCGAATAATTCGCCTCGAATTATTCGGGTCAATCCTACTGGATGCAACCGGATCCAATCGGACGAGGTCCGCCCAAAGGGGGGCCAAGCCACGCTCAAGCGCTTGTTCTTCCAAAAAAGCTCTAACTGTTGGATTATTCGGAGGAATCTCTAGATTATCAAAGACCGCAGTGTGGTAAAGCCCTGATCCTCCAACAAAGAGCGCGATCTCATCTCTAGAAAGTTGCCCTAAATACCAATTTGAGGCTTGGCGAAATTGAGCGATCGAAAACTCTTCGTCTGGATCGACAAGGTCGATCAACCCATAGTGTATTCCACCAAGTTCGTCAGCACTAGGTTTGGCAGTCCCGATGTCCATGTAACGATAGATAGCCATGGAATCGCAAGAAAGAAGAGCTACTTTGGGCCTTGCGTGAGCAATCTCAATAGAAATAGCCGTCTTTCCCACACCGGTTGCGCCCACAATGGCCATCTTTCGTGGATCATTGGTCCCTCGGTGCTCTGACATCTCGGTTTGATCGCTCCAGTCGGTTCATACTTGCATCTTCAACATAACGTGCAAAATCCATCTCCAGCCTCATTTCTTAGCTGGCAAGCATCTTCGGGCTGCATAGTTACTCGCCGTTAGTTCCACTAACCCACTGCCAGCTTTACCCCATTTATTGCGAGTCATATTGAGCTTGGACCTATACGAATACTTGACTATAACTCAAGGCAAGTTTCCCCGCTCAAGAGCAAAATCAAATCAACAAGACAATGTAGCCATCAACCATGCCGGGTTGAATTTCGCTGTTCTTGAATTTTGCTAGGTTTAAATCTTGCTGAGTTTAAAACAAATCCATACAATTCAAATAGCGAGCGCATCTGAAAGCAACACCCTATCGTTCGAAAACGGATAGGATTCAATCTCTTCTAAAGTCGAACTCGTTGACCTATTCACCAGCGAAATAATCTGACTTTTCTGGTGAGTAATGCTAACTGTATTTCCGAATTTGAAGCGTGCGAAGCTAGAGTACTGTGGGCGCGAGTCATCTTATAGCTAGAGATGCTGCTTCTAAATTGGTCATGGGTGTGATGTTTTCGGTCTTGGTGGTCGAACCGCTTTACTTCACCACTAAATACCACGGCAGACCATGAAGCTCTACACTCTCAAGGCGGTTCGCGTCAGTGTTGGCTCATCCTCACTGCTGGGTTGACTAGTCCGTTACGGCCCGTTCGCCTGGGGCCTTTGCTCCACCCTCATTACAAGAGCTTCATCGCTAATGCACCCCAGTCCGCCCCAGTGGTGACATCCGGCACTCTCGTCTTCGCCTTTCGGCCTCGGCGTACTCCCGTTCCCTGAGTTTTGCCACAAGGACAACTAAACGACTGGTTCCTAAGTTCGATAGAAAGCCAGTACTACGCTCATGCCACCTAAACGCCGGACACCGCCTGGCCAGAAACGAGAACGCCCGCCATCTTCATTGTCGCCAGTTCGCGGCAATTCTAGCCGTGGCGTAGAAAACGACGATCTGGCTAGTATTGGCCAATTGCGATGTCGACATTTACAAAAATGCGAAAAAAACTTGTATTGACAAGTTCTCTTTTTCTTGATATGCGGCCTGAAACTTTGTACCTAGCGGAAACAATATAGGTGTGACAATACAAAATCAAGAGAAGTTTATCAAACCAGGTGCAACTTGGAACGAAGTATATGCTCGTGCTAGGGCCGAAGCCCCAGCCGCCTTTGAGAGCGATAGGATCAACAACCTTTGGGACGGCAAGTGGCAACGTATTGGACATCCACACAACGCCATCTCATCGATTGATGCAAGCTCCATAATCGGACCTTCAATGCTGGATGCAGAAGACGCACATCAGGCTCTGATCGCCTGTGTAAAAGACCATCAAAACTGGTCCTTAGTCGATCTAAGCGAACGTAAAGAACGAGTTCGCCGGGCAATCGATAGAATCAAGGCGAACCGTGAACTTCTAGCTCTCCTGCTTGTCTGGGAGATTGGGAAGCCATATCGACAGGCCCTCACCTCGGTGGATCGAACCACCGGAGGAGTGGAATGGTATCTAGACAATATTGATGCCATGATGGCTGGTCGCACCCCACTACCAGGACCAGTCTCCAACATTGCCTCATGGAATTACCCGCTTTCGGTATTAGCACATTCAATGTTTGTGCAGATGTTAGCTGGAAATGCCGTTATCGCAAAGTCTCCTACTGATGGTGGCGTAGCAGCTCTTACCTTGGCGATGCATTACGCCAACGAAGAAGGGCTACCAGTGACTCTGGTCTCTGGCTCTGGCGGACGTCTCAGCCCCGTTTTAGTTCGATCACCCGAAATTGGCTGCCTCGCCTTCGTAGGAGGTAGGGATACTGGAGGACAGATCGCATCGGAACTAGTAAGAGTCGACAAGCGGCACATGCTTGAGCAAGAAGGCCTTAATGCTTGGGGAATTTGGGACTTCTCAGATTGGAAGACGCTTTCGGGTCACATGAAAAAAGGGTTCGAATATGCAAAACAGCGATGCACTGCGTACCCAAGATTTGTCGTACAAAGGTCCCTCTTTGATCAATTCCTAGAGACCTATATTCCCGTTCTCGACTCCCTCACCATCGGAAATCCCCTAGCCGTCTCCAATGTGAACGACCCCTTGCCCGATGTTGACTTCGGCCCCGTAATCAATGCAACCAAAGCGAGAGAACTTGCACTCAAGGTCGAGGAGGCTATGGCAAAAGGAGGTATCCCGCTCTTTCGTGGAGAATTAGCAGAGAGTAGGTTCGTTCCTGGTCAAAACAAGGATGCATATTTTGCCCCAGTTTCCATACTCAACCCACCGAGTTCGTCGGCACTTTATCACTCCGAACCATTCGGACCAGTAGATACAGTAGTTATCGTGGACACGCCAGCTGAGATGCTAAGCGCCATGAACGTCTCCAACGGTGCATTGGTCTCCTCGATTGCCTGTGACAATATCGACCTAGCCAAACGTCTCGCCGAAGAGGTAAATGCATACAAAGTAGGAATCAATCAACCTCGTTCAAGAGGCGACCGCGAAGAGCCCTTTGGCGGCACGGGAGCATCTTGGAAAGGTGCCTTTGTCGGAGGTCAGTACCTAGTACAGGCCGTTACTGAAGGACCGGTTGGCGAACGACTATTTGGAAACTTCCCCGACTACCACCTCTATCCAAACATCTAATAAAACACCAACACAAAACCTTTGAATCAGGTGACTAATCGAAGATTGCGGGATAAAATCCAACTCAGCGCAATAGCCACCTGATTCATCGCAGAGCCCCTATGAATCGTTTGGTTCTCGAAGGAGATACCACTTCGCCATAACTTTGATGGGCACTATAAAGTTTCAGTGACTTGCCAGTGAAACGGCGACTAACATCAATTTTGCAATCTAATTTTTGGAGCAAATAAATGGATTCACCACTCGATCTAGGAGCTAAACGAAATCCATTTGCATTCCGTCGTAACTTAAATCAGACAAGTTATGACCAAAATGCCATATACCAATTCATAGATCAATACGCGACCTGCACCATTGGCGTAGAAATTGACGGCACCGTCCAAATGGTTCCAACACTCTATGCAAGAGTTGGTGACACGATCCTACTCCATGGATCTAGAGCGTCATCAATCATTCGTGCATCTCTAAAAAACCAAAAGATTACAATTCTGATCAATGCCACCTCTGCGTTAGTATTACCAGACTCCATCTTTGATCACACAATGGACTACAAAAGTGTACTAATCGCAGGCTCGCCTAAAGAGATAGTAAATTCTGCTCTAAAGCTAAAGGCACTAAAACAACTGACGGATTTCATCCTCCCTGGCCGCTGGGATCAAGTGCGAGCACCCAACGAAAAGGAGATGCGACAAACCGTAATTATCGAGGTAGCAATCGAGGATGCTCTATTGAAATTCTCAGAAACTGAACTCTCACAACTGGAATCTAAAACAACTTGGACCGCAAAGATCAATCTAGGCAACCGAAGCTTCGATGTAAAAAACGCACCTTCGCCAGCACCTTCGCCAGCAACGGACCCAGCTAAGATCGCTGAAAAGTTCCTTCGATAATCAACACTTGGCGCTATTACCCCCTGGAATTAATAAAATCCGCCATCGCTCCTAAGCCTGAATCCACAGAATTGGACCAGCTTGAGCCCTTCGGTGTGACTCTGAGTCGGTTTTTCGGAACTGATTTAGGTTTGACGGAGGGTCTATGGCTTAAATCTGGTTTCAGAGAGCCAAATATGACCTATTCCCTTTGTGGTTGAGCCTGTTTGGTCATTTTTGAGATTGTGAAATCTCATTTTGGGTATAGTGACCTAATCCCTTGTCTTCTAGAGCAGTTCCTTCAAGTAATATTCAGTGTGTTAGGTAACCAGATGTTCAGGTGATGGCGATCTCAAACTTTCTGATCCGATCAAGAGCCTCTAAGAACTTATCCTTATAGTGCCAGTGTTCTTCAAGATGCAGTATTACTTTTCTAGCTGAACGAGTGATATGTCCTGCGATCTGAAAGTAACACCGTCGAAGCTTTGGTGTGGTGATAACAGTTTCTGTAATAGCACCTATTCGTGCCAGGTTGTGTGCAGTTGCACCGTGCCAGGTTGTGTGCAGTTGCACCGTGCCAGGTTGTGTGCAGTTGCACCGTGCCAGGTTGTGTGCAATTGCACCAATGGCTAACCAGACCAGAGCCAACCAAACGGCATTAGCGTTCATGTATCTGGATGGAACATGATTCCACCTAGAACCTCCTTTGAGATCCTTGATGACTAGTTCGATCTGGGCATGTGCTCGGTGATCAGCCTCAAGGAAAAGCGTTTCGCCTTGTCGATCGGTAATAAATGCGTGATAGTCATAGTCACTAAATAGTGCCAGCTGAGACCCTGGAGTAGGCTTGACCCTTCCTACGATAAGACGAACGTCTTGTCTATCTCTTGCAAATGCGCGATATTTACTGTTTTTGACGGTATTTCACTTCTGCTACATCAGCTCCACCTTCAAGCCAGTAGGGAATTGAAGTCCAGGCATCCTCTTGGATATCGGAGATGATACCTTTTAGTCTCTTGGACATCCGTGTTGTAATGCAAAAGCGAGTATTGCCCGCACTGGCTGCGTCTCTTACGGCTCTTGAGAAGAACCCAGAGTCAAAACGCATGGTTATTTCACCAGTTGCTCCAGCGGCTCTGGCATTGTTGATTACCTGGGTTACAAACTCCCCGGCACCACGGGCGGTATTGGCATTGCCTTCACGAGTCACTATTCCAAGAATGTCACCTGTTTTACCAACTGCTGCTAGGTGTGGGTGATACCCCCTTAGGTTGGTATAACCAAAGTAAGCTCCTTCTTTTTTGTTTCCATATGCCTGACATATTGTGGAATCAACATCAATGGTGAACGGCTCATCACCTGGACCTGCTCCAGCTAGCCAGGCTCGTTTTAGCAACAAAGCTGCAACTCGTTCAACATCTGCGATGTCACTGGTCTCAAAACTACGCAAGAAGACACCAAACCTAGATGGTGCTGGCATTATCTGACCAAGGATAACTTGTGCATTTGGGCTTTCAAGGATTGCAGTGTCATCAATGCAATCACCACCGGCCAAAATGGAGGCCACGATAGCCATGGCTTTTCTGCCAACATTTGCTCGTCCAGGACGATCCTCTAGGTCAATGTGTAAATCAAAGAGATCCCTAAGGCCAAGTCTCTCAGCAAGGGTGATAGGGAGTATTAACCCACTGTTGGAAACTGCGTTCGAATCGTCAAAGGTGACTATCAAACACTCTAAAGCACTAGTAGATGCTTGCATCTAAAAGGTGCTCCTTGAACTGATAGATTTGAAGTGTCTTCAAACATCATTCTACCAGTTCAAAGCACCTTTTTAATGCCAAAATCAAAGTCGATCGGCTAAATTTTCGGTGGATCCAGGCTAAGACTAAAATCGATTATGTGACTCAACCCTAAAATCACTAAGCTCGAGCTAAGCAGGTATATAAACATTGCCTACGAGCGAACAATTGCCCTTTGGTCCAAGTTCGCCAAACAAATCCCTAAGCTAACCTACCTCGAGCATCAACCTCAAAATAAGAACCAACTCCAGAGAGCGAATTCAATAAGCCGCTACCTGCAACTTTCTTCGATGCCTCGGAGAACGCACCACGTTCAGCAATCTTCCCCTTAGGAAATATGGCGTAGCTGATGTAATCTCCACTTCCACATAAGAACCCACGCCCAACCGCTCAGCACTGTTGAATTGCGGTTCCTTGTTGAAGTGCACCAACTTATTCTGTCCAGTTCTTCCACTCATATGATCTGGATTCTTCTTACTCGGCCCTTCGACCAAGACCTCCTCAACCCTACCAATGCGAGCCTCGTGCCGGGCCAGAGCGCTTCGCTCAATCACAACCTTAAGACGATCGAAACGATCAGAGATCACCTCCGGAGCTATGAAGCGATCCACCATGGCAGCGGCCTCGGTTCCAGGTCGAGGAGAGTAGATAAAGGTATAGGCTCCGTCATATTGTGCACTCGCCGCCACCTCCAATGTGGCCTCGAAGTCCTCTTCGGTTTCACCGGGAAAGCCGACGATAATATCTGTAGTAACAGCTAAGTCGTCAATACCAAGGCGTGCATCACGGAGTTTCTCTAGGTAGCGCTCTGCGCTATATCCACGGTGCATGAGAGCAAGAATCCGATCGGACCCCGATTGAAGAGGAAAATGCAGGTGGTTCATTATCTCTTTAGTCGAGGCCATTGCCTCAATTGTCTCGGGCCTCAAATCCTTTGGATGAGGGGAGGTAAAGCGAACTCGAGAAATGCCGTCTATTTGAGCTACCTCTCGCATAAGGTCGCCAAAGAGCGGCCGTAGCCTTGCCCCTTCCTCACTTAGATATTGTTCACCAACGATCTTAGAATCAAAGACTCCACTGCGCCGTGCGTCAACCGTAAGGTCACGACCATACGAATTTACATTCTGCCCCAAGAGCGTTATCTCGGTAACTCCATCTTGAGCTAGTTGTCGAACTTCACCAAGAAGTTCACCAAAGGGACGAGAGATCTCTTTACCGCGAACTTGCGGGACTATGCAAAAGGCGCAGTTATTATCGCATCCAATTTGCACGGTCACATAAGCCGAATAGGGAAGACTCAATCGAGGACCCGGCGACGAAAAGAACTCTTGATCTAAGATCGACTCCTCAAGGATCTCCACTATTGGCCCTTTGGTAGAAGTCTCCTCCAGAAGTGTTGCTACCCTTGAAACATTGTGGGTACCCACCACCAAATCTACCCAGGGAGCACGCTTGCGGATAAGATCGCGATCCTTCTGGGCCAGACAACCGGCCACTACAATCTTGAAATCCTCTCGCTCGTCCTTGATAGCCTTTAAATGCCCTAGGTTTCCATAGAGCTTGGTGTCAGCATTCTCTCGGATACAACAAGTATTTAGAACCACTACATCGGCCGTGAGGGCATTATCGCTCGAGACATAACCATCGCGAATCAAAAGATTAGATATTCGCTCTGAATCATGCTCATTCATCTGACAACCAAATGTCCTAACAAAAAAACTTTTCTCCACGACTTATAGCCTATCAACCAATGCTCGATTGTCTTTTTGAGATTACCCAGAGTGAGATCAAGTTAAACCTCGCATGGTTGTCCAATGCCAACCCAGACTCCGACAACTTCCGCGAGACCCATAAAACGCGAACCTCATTTAAATGATTTGCCCCTGAAGTATTGATATGCACACTAAATCATAAAATGAAATATTTATAAAAAGTGCTAACAACAAAAGTGCCAAAGGCACCTCGAGGAAAATCATAAAAAAAGGGGTGGGTGAATTCGCTAAGTTCATGAGGGTAAAGGCGATCGACCAAGTGATCGACACACACCAAACCTAAGCCAACCCAAAGCTACCGGATATTAATGGTCTGGTTGCAATTTGGGCACAACTAAAACCTTGATGAAAGACCATTCTGGCTGTTCACAAAAGTGAACAGCCAGAATGCTCCAAATGCGCACGGGGAGTGCTGTATAAAAAGTGCCGTATAAAGCTGATTACTAGGCTCACTAACAGTGCAGCGATAACCTTCCGCACCCACCCCGTTAGGGCGTTAGTACCATTCCTATTGCCTTTGAATAGATATAATCAAAGAGCAGCCTAAATCAAATTTCATAGAAACCGCAAAAAAGCGATTTCATCGAGAAAGAATCACTCGTCTAAATAGATCGGCTCGTCGTCTTCCTCTGTAAATTCCGCCTTATGATCCACGACGACGACAGCTCTAATCTTCTCATCAAGCTCGGCCATCAAAACTGGGTTTGACTCGATATAGGACTTCACGTTCTCACGCCCCTGACCTAGCTGCTCGCCCTCATAGGTATACCATGCGCCAGCCTTCTTTATCAATCCCAGGTCCACTCCCACATCAAGGAGCGACCCCTCCCTTGAGATGCCCTTACCATACATAATGTCAAACTCTGCTTGTTGGAAAGGCGGGGCTACCTTATTTTTAACAACCTTGACACGGGTACGATTACCTACAATATCGGCGCCATCTTTAATCTGATCGATACGCCTAATATCCAATCGGACTGAAGCGTAAAACTTCAGAGCCCTTCCACCTGGAGTCACCTCCGGAGATCCGTACATAACGCCGATCTTTTCACGAAGTTGGTTGATAAAGACAGCAATTGTGTTAGAACGATTCAAGTTAGCTGTCAACTTACGAAGTGCTTGAGACATCAGCCGAGCTTGCAACCCTACGTGAGAGTCACCCATCTCCCCTTCAATTTCGGCACGAGGCGTAAGTGCTGCCACAGAGTCAATGATGAGAACGTCCAAGGCACCTGATCGAACTAGGGTATCAGCGATCTCTAGGGCCTGTTCTCCGGTATCAGGCTGCGAGATCAAAAGGGCATCGATATCCACCCCGATAGCCTTAGCGTAGACTGGATCCAGCGCATGCTCAGCGTCCACGTAAGCGCAAATACCACCCGTACGCTGAGCTTCTGCAACTACGTGTAGCGCCAGTGTTGATTTACCTGAGGACTCTGGGCCAAAGATCTCCACTACCCTACCTCGAGGTAGGCCACCAACGCCAAGAGCAAGATCAAGTGCCATAGCCCCGGTGGAGATGGATTCTATTGCCATCTTAGGAGCCGCGCCCATCCGCATAATTGAGCCTTTGCCGAATTGACGCTCTATCTGGCCTATCGCCATCTCGAGGGCTTTATTTTTGTCCATTCCCTCGCTACTCTGCTTTGGAACTCTTGCGGCCATTTTATCTCCTCTTACTTTCTTTTCAAATTGATCTGCACCACGGACTTTTCTTCCGGGACGAAACTTATCAGTTCAAAGTAACAACGAACTTCAATTGTGTAGTTTCAAAACCTAAGGTACTAGATTAGCACGAATAAGAACATATGTTCGATAGCAGAGAGTTATTTCTAATTGAGTATAGGATATATCTATATCTTTCATTGGAGGTGAGATACTCTCTTTTTCAACCTTGGCTTTAGTATTACCGGCTTTCCCAAAACCGATATTGCTTCGATAGCAGATGACAAACAGAAATAGAGAGAACCAAGGGCGCAGCTTTTAGGTTTTCACCTTTTAGCTTTCCACATTGCCCGACCATAATATGCACAATAGACGACTTCCTACAGCCAAAGCGAATCTTGGGTCAAGTAGCTATTGCATAAGCATCTTTATCGAAATCTCATAAGAGACCGCCGACCTAACTCAAGATCGATCACACGATCACTGCAATCGCCTACGACCTATCAGTTCAATCAGATTCGCCGCGAATTCATCACTTGAAATGACTATTCAAAGGACGCACAAAAGATGCATAGATCCCCAATGAACAATAGATTCACACAATCGCTATCAAAGACCCTACATCGGCCATTCTGGATAGACAACCAAGGGCCGAAAGAATACTCCTCGCCTAGATTGACGACCTCAATCAGGGTTGACCTAGCAATCATAGGAGGTGGCTTTAGCGGCCTTTGGAGTGCAATTTTAGCAAAAGAGGCCAACCCCGCAATTAGAGTCGCAGTTTTAGAGGCGCAAAGTATTGGAAGTGGCGCAAGTGGACGAAATGGAGGCTTTGTCCAACACAGCCTCACACACGGCCTAGAGCAGGGACAATCGCAATTTAACGACGAACTCTATGATCTAGAAAAGTTAGGGGTTGAGAACTTCCTAGCCATTGGCAAATTCATCGAGAACAACTCCATCGAGTGTGACTACCAAGTAGTTGGATCATTGGAATTTGCCACTAGAAAAGATCAGGACCTCAAAGAGACAGTGGACCTTCGCAACCGATATGGTCAAAATGCGAAGCTCCTTAGTGCCAAAGATGCAAAATCAATGATCAATGTCACTGGCTATCAAGAGGCGATCTTCAACCCGGAGCTAACCGCAATCGTTGATCCATATCGCCTTAGCATCGGACTCTACAACCATGCAATAGAGCTCGGTATCGAATTCTTTGAAAATACGCCAGTCACTTCGCTACGAGCTAGGGGTAGTGGCCTGCATCTGCAAAGTGACTTTGGGGAGGTTATCTCATCCAAAGCAATTCTGGCCACCAATGTGGCGACCTCGTTGAACCCTCAGATTCGCCGTTACATTCTGCCCGTTTACGACTATGTTCTAATGACCGAACCATTAGAGAGGGCACAACTAGAAGAGATTAAGTGGGAAGGACGATGGGGACTTTCAGATATCGCCAATCAATTTCACTACTGCCGCCTCACGTCTGACAATCGCATACTTTGGGGCGGATACGACGCGATCTACCACTACGGAGGCAGACTTGACGCTGGTTATGAATGGAGGCCAAAGACATACGAGAAGTTGGCCAACCAATTCTTCGTGACATTTCCCAACTTGGAGGGGATTGGATTTAGCCACGCCTGGTCCGGAGCCATAGACACCTGCACTAGATTTTCCCCATTTTTCGGTACCATATTCGATAAAAAAGTTGCATATTCAACCGGCTACACCGGCCTTGGAGTAGCAGCTACTCGCTTTGGCGCACAGGTCACCAATGACCTTTTATTCAACCCAAACTCAAAGCTACTCGGCCTAAAATATACGAAATCAAAGCCAAGAATCTTGCCCCCTGAACCCTTTAGGTACGCAGCGGTCCAGGTCACACGCCATGCTCTTGCCAGAGAAGACCTCACTGCCAAAGAGGGGCTGTGGCTCAGAACAACCAGAGCCCTAGCCTATGGATTTGACTCGTAACCAAATAGACATCTATTAAGTACTCAAAGGAGTGGCTACCCTTTGAGTATCCGACGACGAAGCAGATCCAAACCCGAGATTGTTGAGAACTGTCGAATTCGCTCGCGATCCCCCGGCAGTTTTAGCTCATGGGCAAAAGGAGCTCCATCACCAAGGTCAACCCCAACAAAGACAGTTCCTACGGCATGATCTCCAACGCCCTCCGGTCCCCCAACTCCACTAAAAGCTAAGCCGACGTCACTTTTGATCGCCGATCGAACCCCAATCGCCATCTCTATCACGGCCTGGGCGGTTATCACATCGTCGGCTACTACTCCCAATAGGGTTCGCTTTACCTCGGTGTCATAGCTCACAACACCTCCCCTAAACCACCGCGATGCTCCTGGAACCGCAACGATACGAGATGCCACTAAACCTCCAGTTACAGACTCCGCAACAGCCAAGGTGAGAGATCTCTCTAAAAGTAACTCACCGACAGCGGCCTCCATGGTGGTATCGTCATAGCCAAAGACATGGTCGCCAATGACTTCAAGAACCTTTGCCTCGTATCGGCTTATCACCTGACTTGCCGCCTCTTTGGTATCAGCCCGGGCACTAAGGCGAACCTTTATACCCTCAATGCCGCTGGCCAAAAAGGCCAATGTTATCGGAGCCTTAGTTGAGTCGATCTCTTGAAAAAGCGGATCAAGGCGTTCAGCTAATGCCGACTCTGAGAGACCCCAACATCGAATCACACGAGAGACGATGCTTGCTTTGTCACCTTGGCGCTCCAAAAGATCAGGGATAATAGCACGATCTAACATCTCAGATAGTTCGTATGGAACTCCAGGTGCTGCATAGATTACTTTTCTACCTACAGGTGCTATCAGTCCAGGTGCGGTACCTCGCACTTGAGTTATGGCACTAGCTCCGACAGGGACCATGGCTTGGAGTAGGTTATTCTGAGACATCGTCCGTCCCCTAGACGAAAAGATCGCCTTGATAGACTCAGCAATATCTTCATGCATCTCAAGGGGAACACCCATAACGCCAGCGATAGCCTCCCTGGTTATATCGTCCTGGGTTGGCCCAAGCCCACCACAGACAATAACCGCATCACTTCGAGAAAGGGCGTCACGAAGGACAAGCTTGATACGCTCTAGGTTATCTCCCACCTTGGCTTGAAAGAAACAGTCCAAACCAACATCCGCGAGCCTTTGCGAGATCATAGTTGAATTCGTATCAACAATTTGACCCAACAGCAACTCAGTTCCAACCGCAACGATCTCTACGCGCAACTTTGCTACTTTCTTTAGAAAACAAAAACCTTAGAGACCTAGCCACAAACCAAAAGGCTGATCGCCTTTACATTTGGCAACTCATAGCTCTATTGGATCACAATGAAAAAAAAATGCAAACGACTCCAGATTATCTCTAAAGTGCCCTAGGCGCAGGGTGAGATCCATCGATGAAATAAAAATAACCTGAGACCAATGCTAGAACTGCTGCAATCCAAATCAAAGAGACCGAAAGAGGACCACGCAATCCACCGATTCCTGGAGTGACTATGACAAAGATCGCCAATAGCTGTGCCACAGTCTTAGCCTTGCCCAATGGCCGAGCTGGTACGGATACTCCTCGCCGACCCAGGTGTGCGCGGTAATACGACATAGCAACCTCCCGAACGGCCATCACTGCTATCGGCAACCACCAAGCATATCCCTTAGCAACAATTGCAAAGAAGACGCCAAAGACCAATATCTTGTCTGCCAATGGGTCTAAAAAAGCGCCAGATCGAGTGGTACCTTGACGTCGTGCCAACCATCCGTCAGCACCGTCTGTCACCGAGACAAAGACCCACAGCAGAGCAACTAAAACGGAAGGCCCCTTATGAATAAATAATATTGCTATGACTGGGGTGAATGCGACCCTAACCGCGGTAATGATATTAGCCG
This sequence comes from Acidithrix ferrooxidans, assembly GCF_000949295.1. Lineage (GTDB taxonomy): Bacteria > Actinomycetota > Acidimicrobiia > Acidimicrobiales > Acidimicrobiaceae > Acidithrix > Acidithrix ferrooxidans. Next base: position 45,464 of record NZ_JXYS01000001.1, on the reverse strand, counting down.
GAGTCGCAATTGCGCTAGGTCCAAATGTGTAGCTCGACACCTCTAAACTATCTCCCGCTCTCCTTGTCCGAAACAACCTCAACTGGCTCACCAACAAGGTCTAACCCGATACAATCTAGGATTTTCACCAATTGTAAAGAGCCTACCTTAAGATTTGATGGAACGACGATCAGACCATCAATCTCAGGCGACTCCATATATGAGCGACCAACCCCTTTACTCTGGACCACGACCTCAAGCTGGCGTCCAATATGAGAGCGTCGCCTAAGGGCCGTGATCGCCTCCTGAGCTTGGGATACCTGTGCGAGTCGATCTACTATAACCTCACTTGGGATTTGGCCCTCTAAGGAGTCAGCATAGGTCCCTTGCTCTTTGGAATAGCCAAAAAATCCAACCCAGTCCAGCTGGGCAGCCTCAATAAATTCAAGCAATTCGTCGTGATCATCCTCAGTCTCACCAGGATATCCGATGATAAAATTGCTTCGAAAGACTGCACTTGGGTAAAGCTCGCGAATCCTTCTAATCTTCTCTAAAAACTCAGAACCAGATCCCGGTCGACGCATTTGTCTCAAAAGCGTCTTTGAAACATGTTGTAGAGAAAGATCAAAATAATTTACTCTAGATGAACCTATCAAATCAATAAGCTCAGAGTTCAGCTGACTCGGATAGAGGTACAAAAGGCGAACCCATTCTATCTTATCCATCAACTCCCGAACCAGTTCAACCAACCGAGCGCTGCCGTATAGATCCCTGCCATAACTAGCCAAATCCTGAGCGATAACGATAATCTCTGGAGAAGCTAAAGTCTCAGCCTCCGCTACCAAGTCATCAAAGTCTCGGCTTTGTTGCTTGCCTCGAAAAGATGGAATTGCGCAAAATCCACACTTGCGGTCACAACCCTCAGCTACTTTGAGGTATGAAAAAGGGCTATTGCTAGGACCAATTGGCAGATTCAATAGGTCAAAGGAGCGATCGAGATCCATCGATGGCGCCCCTTTGCGTCTAGTCTTTGAGATCTTAATAGAAGAGCCCTCTATGCCAGAGGTCTCGTGATGCATAAATTCCTCGCCAAAGCCAACTATTAGATCAACCTCTGGAAGAGCGTCAGTCAATTCCTGCCTGTAGCGCTCTGCCATGCAACCGGTCACAACGATCTTGGCCTCTTTTGCCTTATCTTCTAGGGCATCTAAGATCACTGAGATAGATTCCGCCCTCGCAGCCTCTATAAAGGCACAAGTATTTATCACAACCATGGATGCATCCTTGATTGTCTTGGCGCTTTCGTAACCCAAACCTTGAGCTCGAAAGTGCAACTTCTGAGAATCTACCTCATTCTTAGCGCAACCGAGTGTCTCGATCCAGATGCTCTCATTTACCTTCTTTGTCATAAATCGCCCTTAGCTTCGATCGTCGAGATCATCTGGATCGTCAAGATCCTCCAAAAAACAGATTCCCTCGGTATCTATCGCTACGTCAAACACCTCAGCCGCAACATTCGCCGAAGCTAGTTCATCACGGATCGTCGAGATAGAGGTTGCAATGTCATATCGATCGAATAGCCCAATCATTGAACTTCCCGCGCCGGACCAGGTGGCGAGAAGTGCACCGTTATCGCCAAGTATCTCTTTGATGGTAATCGCCCCAGGGAATATAACCTCACGATATGGTTCGTGCAACTTATCCTCTCCAAATTCAAATCGCATCGCCTCAATATTTGCTAGACCGCCCATCAGCAAAGCCATACGCCCTAGATTAAAGACGGCGTCACCAAAGGCAATGGATTTAGGAAGAACTGCTCGAGCATCTTTAGTAGGTATCTCAATCTCTGGAACCACAATAATGACCCCGTACCGGGGATCAATAGGAATGGAGATAGCCTCCCAAGAGTCTCCAACCCTGCTCCCTGCTACCAACCCACCAAAGTAACTAGCCGCTGCGTTCTCACAGTGACCATCAAAATCACTGCCAACTACAAAAGCATCATAGGCTCCACAGGCTCCTGCAACAGCAACAGACAGTGCTGCCGACGAACCTAAACCTCGAGCCAGGGGAATCTGAGAATCAATCTCTATAGAAACATTGCTATGGCCTAGAACTTCTTGAGCAACAACCGCCGCCAAATGGCTTGCATTGTTTGGCACATCAAAACCAAAGCCACTAGAGACTATAGAAAGGCTCTCTGCTTCGTTCACTTCTACCGTTACATAGATCGACAGTGCCAACCCAAGAACATCAAAACCTGGACCCAAATTGGCACTCGAAGCCGGTACCCTTACCTTCATGAAAAATCAACCTCTTGACCTAGGAAACTCAATATGTGGGCCAATCCTTACTTAGTTAATAGCCCATATTTACCTAAAGAGGGCTAGCTGTTGATGAAGATAGGATCGCGATTTGAAAGAAACTGGAAATGATACGATGTCTACTTAGCCATCACATTGAAGAAAATCATAACTGATAATATCTGCCGACCGCCACAACGTCCCCTAAAGTCTTCGCAATCTCCAAGCTATTGTAGGGGCCTTTACGCTACCGTTGACAATGAGATTTACACTAGCGCTCTCCGAACCGATTGTCGCGGTCAAGGTCCCAACCTTGAAGCCACTACCAAAGGAGGAGGGCAAATTCTTCAACGTTTGGACCCTGTATCGAACTGTCAGTCCGGGCCATCCAACCAATGATATTGAGGCGGCGGTAACGACTGAAACCGCGCTCTGTCCCGGGGCCGAGATCGAACCGACAATCGCACCCTGGTTGATAACTTTGATATTCTTGGGAATCTTCCGAAAAGAATCAAGCAATGCTTTTCCTGCAGATAGCGCGGTAGGAAGCGGGGTGTAGCCCTGTTGTCCCAAGATCACCCCAATTACCTGAGGATTCGAACTAACACTTCGAGGCAGGGCGGGGTTCGCTGGAAGTGTAGTGGTTCCAGAAAATACAAAGTTACCACCCGCTGGCGTGGAGCCTGTCTTTACTCCAGTGATATTGTCGTGGCCCACAAGTCCATTCACATTATAGACGACTCCAGCTACCGGTAGAGTAGCCTGGGGCATCGCCACAATCTGAGCCAAGACCGGATTGGCTAGTAGAGCTTGAGCCGCACGAAGTTGATCCGGAGCGGTACCTGCTGTATTGGAATCCAATCCACTCGGATCGACGTACTTCGAATTCTTCATGCCCAACGAGGCAGCCATCTGATTCATCTTCTGAGTAAAGGCACTTATAGAGCCGGCATCCCACTGAGCCAAAAGGCTAGCCACATTATCAGCAGAGGGGATCAAGAGCGCTTCAAGCGCCTGATACTCCGTTAGAACTTCACCAGAAACGACAGCCATCACCGAATCCTGAGCGGCAAGCATGGATTGATAGTTGCTCACATCGCCTGGAGTTACAGTAAGATTGGGCCCCTGGGCGCCCACAGCGAGAGGGTGATCATGGATGATAACCAAGGCTGTGATTATCTTAGCCACCGAAGCCAACCCTATCGGAGTCTTTGTCCCGTGATTTCCAACACTGCCCACTCCTTCCAATCCAACGTCTGCCGCGCCTTGAGATGGCCATGTAAGAGTTGGAGCGGGGCCCGCGATAGCCTGGCTGGAGGAGATCGATGTCGTTAATTTTGGTTGGGGAGGCGTTCTAAGAAGCTGAAACGCCCCTAGGGCACCAACTAAAACCAAGATCACAAGCAGCCCAATTAGTAATCTCTTAGCTCCCCTGGCACGATCTCTTCGATAATAGCCGTAACCTCCGCCTGATGTTTTAGCACGAGGCACCCATGAATCGTTTCTACCCAACTACCGAATCCCATCTAAATTAAAAAAATAAAAAATTCAATTGAAAAGGTCGTCCTACGAACCGCTACAAATTGAACTTCTCCGATGAAATAGGATAATTGAAGTTGGAAGATCTGGTTCATAGCTTTGGAGCCAACTAACCAAAAAGATAGCTAATAGCCATTCTTGAGCTGGTGTAATCATCAAAAGTAATTAACCAGAATCACCCAGGAGCTAACCTATCAGTCGCTGATCTTTGTAACTCTCAAACTCCTCTTTACCCATCAATACCACTCTCGGCTTCGAGCCCTCTAGCGGGCCGACAATACCCCTACGCTCAAGCAAATCCATAAGGCGACCGGCGCGTGAAAACCCGACCCGCAACTTTCTCTGGAGCATTGAGGTGGACCCGAGTTGAGAGCTAACAACTAGCTCCAACGCTGCCATGAACAATTCGTCCTCATCCTCTTTGGAATCGGAACTGTCGCTTGTAGTCTCAACCACTTCGAAGTCACCTACAAAGCTGGTTCTACCCTGTCGAATCCAGGAAGCTACTACCTTGCGAATCTCCTCTTCCGCGACCCACGGAGCTTGAAGCCTCTGGGGGTGAGACGTTGATGCTCCTAGCATCAACATGTCACCCTTACCGATCAATCTTTCAGCTCCTGGTTGGTCCAAGATGACTCTCGAATCCGCCAAGGATGAGACAGAAAAGGCCATACGAGAGGGGATGTTGGCCTTTATCAACCCCGTAATCACATCTACGCTAGGACGTTGAGTGGCAATCACCAGATGGATTCCGACGGCTCTAGCCATCTGAGCAATACGACAGATCGACTCTTCTACGTCCCTAGCGGCTACCATCATTAGATCATTGAGCTCATCAACGACAACAACGATGTAAGGAAGGTGGCGATAGGACTTCTCTTTGATGGAATCGAACAATGGAGATGGACCCAACTCAATCTCGGATGAGGTCTCATTTGCAGCATCAACGAACGGCAAATCCGCTTTATCTTCTTCAGAGGCCTCCCTCTGAAGGTTTTCGACTATCTGGTTGTAACCCACGATATCTCGAGCACCAAGCTCAGATAGGAGATCATAGCGCTGCTCCATCTCCTTGACCGCCCAGGCTAAGGCGTTCGCCGCCTTTTTGGGATTGGTGACCACAGGAGTCAGAAGGTGCGGGACACCATTATATTGACCTAGCTCTACCCTCTTTGGGTCGATCAGAATCATCCGAACTTCATCTGGGGTGGAACGCATCAGGATTGAGGTCAGAATAGAATTCAAACAAGAAGACTTACCAGAACCGGTCGACCCGGCTATCAGAACGTGAGGCATCTCTGCGAGATTCGCCAATGTCGCCTTGCCCGAGATATCTCGACCAATAGCCACAGCTAGAGGGTGCAAATTAGCCGCCGCCTCTGGAGCGCCAAGAACGTCACCCAATGCAACAATTACTCTGCGCTCATTTGGGACTTCCACCCCAATGGCACTCCTACCTGGAATAGGCGCCAATATTCGGACATCGGCCGCCGCCATGGCATAAGCAATATCTTTGTTTAAAGATGTCACACGAGCCACCTTGACGCCCGCACCAAGTTCCAACTCGTAACGAGTTACAGTAGGACCCACAGTCATTCCAACCAGTGAAGTCTCTACCTTATGGGTTGCTAGGGCGTCGCATAAAATACGACCACGCTTCCAAAGTTCATCTTTGTCTAAGGCGCGGACCGCTGAACGACGTAAAATATTACCCGGAGGCAGCTTCCACGCGACAACTCGCTCATCTGCCTTTTCGTCAAAGTCCTGAGCAACCCCATCTTGGCTATCCAGATCCTCATCGGCTGGAGAGGAGTCGAAAGCATCTGCATTTGAGCCCCCAAGTAGCAGCTCTTCATCTAGCTCTTGTGAATCCGACCCCTCGGCCACAGCTTCTAACGGCGGCACCGGTATGTTTATGACCTTTGATTCAGGATTTCCAAGATCCTTGCTTCCCCGATCAGCCCCTAAATAAGCCTCATTCGATAGAGAATCCTCGGCGTAGTCATATACCGGAACCGATGGCATCCTAGATCGAGATCTAGACCTAGTTGGCTTATGCACCAGAGGAGGCGAGCTAGTGTGTGGCTCGTCCAAGGACAAGGGCGCTCCTTGAATCTCTCTGGCGTCGGATCCGTCGTTGAAATGGCGAGCAATACGGTGGCGATAACGCCGAACGATAGCGATTGGGGAATGGCCAAAAAGATCCAAAAGAGAAAAGACAACTACGACAAAGATTAATATACCAGCGCCACCGGGAGAGACCAATGCGGCAATGCCTCGAAAGGTATACCACCCGATAAGGCCGCCTCGCTCCGCTAATGATGGATTGCGATGAGGATGTAGAAGCTCAAAGATCAAAAAGGAGGAAAAGGCCAACAAAGTCACTATTGTAAGTGCCCCGCTAGATAGATACCGACGCTTGAGCGATGGCCTTATATCTAAGACAAGCACCAGTCCATAATATCCGATATAAGCGTAGAACAAGACCCTTCCATAGCCAAAGGCCGCGGCGAAGAGATGATCAAACGAAGTTCCAACTCCACCTAGTACTGAAAAGAGAGAGAGTAGTCCAAAGATAACGCCACCAAGAATGATCAAACCTGCTACATCGGCCTCTGTCCTTCTGGCACGCAAATGAGCAGGACGCCTATTGCTGGTTGATGATCCCTTTGAAGGGACAGTGGCTATGGCTGACGTTCGAGGAGAGGTTGCCCTGCTCTTTGAAGTCGACCCCGAAGATCGCTTTGCTATCGGCTTTGGCTCCTGGATAATACGGCTCGAACTTGCTTTTTTACGGGTTTCACCAGTGCTTTTCAGGGTCTCAACCTCCAATCTGAACAACTAGACGATTCATTCATCTGAAATTACAAGCATCCAAAATTAGAATAACTACATAAGTGTAGTACCGTGCATCACTAAAGGCTAGACCTATCGTAGCGTTGTGCACAATTTGGTACTATAGATCACTTGAACCCGAAAAGTCTAGGAAAAATCCAAAGAAATCAATTTTAATACTCTTGAGATAAACCGAAGATGAAAAGACCTATAGATTTATCCAGCCAACGGAGAGCTAAATCTCTGTCAGAACTGGAATAACCATCGGTCGCATCTTGGTACGCTTCTCGATTAGTTTCGCAGTCGTGGTACGAATATGTCGAGATACCGTATCGTAGTCAGAGCCTGCCTCACCAATCGTGGTGGTAATAGTCGCTCTAATCGCTGCCTTTAGATCCTCAATAAGTTCGGCAATAGAGTCAGGACGATCATTGTCACTATGGGCCCATCCTCGGGTTACGATCTCAGGACCAGTAATTATCGTAGCACTAGCTACATCGACAGAGACCACAACTACTACAACACCCTCTGAGGCGAGGGTCTTTCTATCCCGAAGGACACCTTTGGAGAGGCCATCCACAACCCCATCGACATAAAGATAGCTCGCGGGGACCTTGCCATCTCTGGTCAAGCTCTCGCGATCCAATCGAAGCACATCACCGTCTAGGCAGACAATTATGTTATCCTTTGGCACACCCATCTCATTTGCAAGTCGGGAATGAGAATTCAAATGTCGAAATTCACCATGTACTGGAACAAAAAAACGTGGTTTACAGATCGTCTGCAATAGCCTCAACTCTTGACGCTTGGCATGGCCAGATGTGTGAACCTTGGCTATCCCTGCATGGACCACGTCAGCTCCACGACGGTGAAGTCCATCGATAACCTTGCCAACAGCTGACTCGTTACCGGGGATCACATCAGCGGAGATGATGACAAGGTCATTTTGATTCAATTTAAGAAACTTATTCTCATTGGCCGCCATTAGGGTAAGAGCAGACATCGCCTCGCCCTGACTTCCTGTGGAGATAACACAGATACGATCATCAGGATAGGAATTAACCTTCTCTATATCAGCTAGTGATGCTTCGGGTATATTCAATAGACCAATAGAGCGAGCAAGCGCAATGTTTTTCCCCATAGAACGCCCAAGGGGAAAGATCATTCTGCCTGCCTCCAGAGCTGCATTAGCAATCTGTTGCATTCTGTGGATATGCGAAGCAAAGCAGGTGACCACGATTCTTTTGGTCTTATTGGTCGCAAACAGCTGTCCAAGCACCGGGCCGACCTCTGACTCAGAGTCAGAGTGACCTGACTCCTCTGCGTTGGTCGAATCAGCCAACAGCAGGGCTATGCCCTCAGAACTAGCGATCTGACCAAGACGTGCGAGATCGGGCAGTCGCCCATCCACAGGGGTAAGGTCAATCTTAAAGTCGCCCGAATGAACAATTGTGCCGATCGAAGTTCGTATTGCAAGCGCAAAAGAGTCGGGCACAGAGTGGGTAACCGGGATAAATTCTACAACAAAGCTACCTATATCTCGGACCTCGCGGTCAGAGACGTAGTGCATCCGGGCTTTTGCGCCTAGGCCTGCTTCTTCTATCCTTGAGCTAGCTAGCGAAAGCGCTAGCTGCGAGCCGTAGATATCAAGGCTCATCTCTCGTAAGAGAAATTGAAGTGCACCGATATGATCTTCGTGACCATGGGTTATGACGACCCCAATCACCTTATCTTTATTTTCCAAGAGGTAAGAGAAGTCCGGAAGAATCAAATCCACACCAGGGGTGTCGTGAGTTGGAAACATCAAACCGCAGTCGATGATCAAGATCTCATCACCCATCTCAATCGCTGCGCAGTTGCGACCTATCTCACCTAACCCGCCAAGGAAAACTACCCTGACGTGATCTTGGCTGTTATCAATTTTGCTTGTCAAAAATTCACCTTAATTGAATAGTTTTGGGCGCTTTCCTTCAAATTAGCCAAGACTCGCTTCGCATCTTCTTGAAGGCCGAGAGGGGGTGCTCCCATGGGAAGTCGACACTGACCAACCCTAAAGCCCATTTCGTTCATCATTACCTTTGTTGGCATGGGATTAGGCGCGAAATCGCCTGTCTCAAAGCCATACGATTCAAATAGTGCTGCATTGATCGACATGGCACGGCGATGGTCGCCAGAATTAAAGGCCTCTATCATCGCTGAAAAAAATTCACTCGCCCAATGCGTCGCGACACCAATGGCGCCTATTGCACCTACGGCCATCAAGGGCAACGTCATAGCGTCATCACCTGAATAGACGTCAAAGCCGCTTCCAAGGCCGGCAATCACTGTAGCGGTGGCACTAGGGTCACCCGCTGCATCCTTGAGTCCAACTATGTTGTCACAACTGTTGGCTAACTCAAAGATCGTAGAAGTAGCGATCTTTCGACCGGTGCGAACGGGAATATCGTAGATAATCACAGGTAGATCGGTCGCATTGGCCATCTCTCGGATATGACCGAAGATTCCACTTTGAGGGGGGCGATTGTAATAGGGAGCAACCGCCAAGACACCAGCGATCTTCAGCTTTGTCGCCTGCTTGGTAAGGGAAACAGAGTGCAGGGTGTCATTACTTCCAGAGCCAGCAATTACCGGGATATTCACACTTGAGGAGACTGCATCCCATATAGAGAGCTTCTCGTCATCGGTAAGCGTCGAAGCCTCGCCAGTTGTACCCGAAACAACCAATGCACTGTTGCCGGCAGTTTCTAGATACTTAGCAACTGAAACCGTCGCATCTAAGTCCAACTCGCCATCTTCATCAAAGGCGGTGATCATAGCTGTGACTACTGAACCAAACTGATCTAGCGCTCTTCCCATTCCCTACTCCCCAGCTAACCAATAACGTCAAATACCGACTAGCTCTCTTGTCAAACCAGATCAAATGCAAGTCATTCGAACCAATTGACTATCTCTACCTTAAACCCAAATAATCATCCAAAATCGACTCAATTCCAATGGTCAACCCATCGCGCTCGGAGATCGCTTTAATCGCTAACAGCACCCCTGGCATAAAAGAATTCCGATCATAGGAGTCGTGCCTGATACTCAAGGTCTGGCCCGTAGTCCCAAAGATAACCTCTTGATGTGCGACCATTCCGGCCATTCGCACAGAATGAATAGAGATATTTTTATCGACCCGACTACCTCGTGCTCCATCAAGCTCAGCGGAGGTTACATCTTGAGCAAAACCACCGTTCTTGGCCGAGGCGATTCGACCAGCAGTTACAAGTGCGGTGCCACTCGGTGCATCAGCTTTTCGATTGTGATGAAACTCAATTATCTCGCACGTCTCAAATAACGGAGCGGCCAACTCGGCAAAACGCATCATCAAGACCGCGCCAATCGCAAAGTTCGGAGCGATTAGACAATTTGAATTCGACTTTGAAAAAGCCTCTTTGAGAATCTCAATCTGCCGGCTTGTCAACCCAGTCGTGCCTATCACGATATGAATTGAATTCCTGGCGCAAAAAAGAGCATTCTCGAAAGAAGCTTCCGCTTCGGTAAAGTCAACTGCTACGTCAACCTTATCTGGCTCAAGAGCATCCCGTTCTCCCAAGATACTAAGGCCGGTTCCGAGGATTGACGTCGCTTGCCCTAGATCGATCCCAGCTAAGCGAGGATCTAGGGCGCTACTAAGTTCACAATCATCATCGTTAAGCACAGCCCTACAGACGCTTGCGCCCATCTGACCACCCGCGCCAAACACTGCTACTCGAATCTTATTGATAAGTCAATCCTCCGACCAAAATCCAACGAAATATCAGATACTATCTACGACTGTCACGACGTGGACGGGAACGACGATTTCGGTCACGATCTCGACCACCATCATTGCCGGCGAATGCTCGAGGCTCAGCTTGCTCGGGACCTAGATCACCGTATTCAGCACGCAGTTGATCCTCAAAAGCAGCTTCAAAGGAGACGACCTCAATGTCGTCCTCTTCGTACTTATTTCGCTCTATCCGATCGCCGCCTCTGGGTGTAGCTGGCTCGTGAGCAACGGGGGCTCGATCATGAATGGGACTTTGGCTACCACCGCCAAATCTATCGCCACCATCATCATCGTCGTCGTTGTCATCGTCGTCGTCACGATCTGTCACCAACGAGAGCGAAAGTTTACCATTTGGATCAATGTCATCAACTACAACACGTAGCTCTTGGCCCATGGATAAAACATCCTCAACCCGATCAATTCGACGTCCTCCGCCGATCTTTGAGATATGCAACAGTCCGTCACGACCAGGAAGAATATTTACGAAAGCGCCAAATTTGGCTATGCCAACGACCTTACCCGAGTAATGGCCACCGACTTGCGCTAGAGGTGGATTGATGATCGCAAGAATGCGGTCTCTAGCCTCATTGACGGCTGCCATCTCCTTGGCACCGATGGTGACCATTGCGGTCTCTCCATCTTCATCTAGCGTTATCTCTGTCCCAGTCTCTTGTTGGATTGCGTTTATCACTTTGCCCTTCGGCCCAATGATTTCACCCATCTTGTCAAGTGGAATCTCAAAATTAACGATCTTTGGAGCATTGTGATTGAGCTCAAGCCTTGGAGCCGGAAGGGTTTCTAGGATAACTCGCAAAACCTCTAATCGGGCCGTCTTTGCCTGCGAAAGCGCGCTAGCCAAAACGCTTGCTGGAATGCCGTCGATCTTGGTATCAAGTTGAAGTGCAGTCACAAACTCTGAGGTCCCAGCCACTTTGAAGTCCATGTCACCAAAGGCATCTTCGGCACCCAAAATATCTGTAAGAGTGGTGTATTTGCCATCATGGAGCACTAGGCCCATCGCTATGCCACCAACAGGAGCCTTAATGGGAACACCTGCATCCATCAAAGAAAGAGTCGATCCACAGACTGACGCCATTGAGGTCGAACCATTTGAGGCCAGCGCCTCTGAAACCAAACGTAGCGTGTAAGGAAATTCATCCTCTGGTGGAATAACAGGTAGCAAAGCTCGCTCAGCCAGAAGACCATGACCAATCTCTCGTCGCTTTGGTGCCCGCATGAATCCAACCTCTCCGGTAGAAAAAGGTGGGAAGTTGTAGTGGTGCATATAACGCTTGAAGTCATCGGTGCCAAGCGAATCCAGCATCTGGTTCATCTTTGGCATACCCAAGGTGCAAACATTTAGGACTTGAGTCTCGCCACGCTGAAAGAGCCCCGACCCGTGAGCAGTAGGAATAAGACCTACAGCCGCTGTCAATGGACGGATGGTTGTCGTATCCCGACCATCAATTCGAACGCCATCGTTTACTATTCGCTCGCGAATAACTGTCTTGGTGATAGATCGAATTGCTGCCGAGATCTCTTTCGAAGCATCTGGGAATTCCCCAGCTAGCTCTTCTTGAACACTTATGGCTACACCATCGAGTGCTGCGGCCCTCTCTGCCTTACCGGCAACGACGTTTGCTTGTCGCATTCGATCCATAGCTATGGCAGACACTCGGCTATAGACTTCATCGGAATAGTCAACCACTGGCGTGTATGCCATCGGAACGACGTTTCCAAAGGCCTCTACTAGAGAGTGCTGAAGTGCAATCGACTCACGTATCCAAGTCTTAGCGGCCTCTAATCCCTCAGCAATGACCTCTTCGGTTACCATAGGTGCTCCACCTTGGTAATTCTTCCAAGATGCCGCCGTGCCACCAGCCTCTACCATAATTATTGCAATGTCGCCCGTACTTTCGCCAGAACGCACTTGTCGACCAGCAACAACTAGTTCAAAAGAGGAGTCATCTCCATCTTGATAGGATGGATTTGCAATCCATGAACCATCGCTCGAGTATGCAATCCTAACCGCACCAACTGGTCCATTGAATGGAATTCCAGAGATCATCAAAGCGGCAGATGCAGCGTTTATAAAAAGAACGTCATAAGGACTCTCGGAGTCAGCGCCCAAGACAGTTCCCACGATATGTACGTCGTGACGAAAATCCTTTGGAAAACACGGTCGAATCGGACGATCTGTAAGCCGCGATGCCAATACGGCAAAGTCTGTCGCCTTTCCTTCACGACGGAAGAACGAGCCCGGAATCTTTCCTGCTGCGTACATTCGCTCTTCGACATCGACTGTCAATGGGAAAAAATCGATACCCTCTTTGACTGATTTTGAAGCTACGGCTGTAGCCAAAACCATCGTGTCTCCCAATCGAGCCACGACTGATCCATCTGCAAGCGGCGCTAAGAGGCCTGTTTCAAATGAGATGGTCTTCTCAGTCCCTGATATTTGGGCCTGAACTTTTATAATTTCTTTCATACTTCCTCTGATTTGATACGTCGAACTAATCGCTCATGCGAAGAGTTCGACTCTATAGTTGAGCACCATTTTTATAACTAGGCGGGCCTATACCTAGATAACAAGTCGCACCAGCTTCGCCTTGGCAAATTCGCATTCTCGCAGTTCCCAGTGGACTAGGTCCAAACCCAATTGAAGTTTCAATTCGGGCCCACTCCACTGGCAGCTGCAAGCCTTACACCCTTGACATGGAAATTGCGGCTTATATGGTGCGATTCATTCTGCTACATATTACAAATTAGCCGATTCCAACGCATATATCGCCGAAGATATAGACGTCCTTTCAAATGAAGCTTGACATAGACAAAGAGCCTGGCGAATAAACGCCAGGCCCGAGACGTAAACTTCAAGCTCACACTCTAAAAAATCGACTAACGACGAATTCCTAAACGAGCGATAATACTTCTATAACGCTCCACATCATTGGACTTTACGTAGTCCAAAAGACGTCGCCTTTGACCAATTAGCATCATAAGGCCACGACGCGTATGGTGGTCACCTTTATGCTGCCTTAAGTGCTCGGTTAGATGCGAGATTCTGGAACTAAGAAGTGCTATTTGCACCTCGGGAGATCCAGTATCTGCCTCATTTTTACCAAACTCTGCGATTATCGCCTTTTTGTCAATCATTCCTGCACCTTGCGAAGAGCTTCTAAAAACTTCTGTGAAACACGAATTCATAAGCTTAGTTGCTCAGATGTAATTTGCCTACCTTTGCTTTACCTTTACATCCTCAACGTCAAGTTCAATCTGATCGACTAACTCCTTTGAATTGGAGAAAGTCTTCTGTGGCCTCAAAAAGTGAGTAAATCCCACTTGGATCTCCCGCCCATAGAGATCACCATCAAAGTCCAAAAGAAACGCCTCAATCAATCGATTACCCTCTTTGGGGTAGTAAGTAGGACGAGTTCCTACAGATACTGCAGCCATGTAACGACTCTGCTGATACTGAACCCACCCGGCGTAAACACCATCCACTGGCAGAACTCTATTATCCTGATAGGAGACGTTCGCCGTTGGATAGCCCAACTCTGAACCACCTCTACCATCGCCCGACGTGACTAAACCAACTATGTAGAAGTCTCTGCCCAAAAGGCGATGCGCCAATTCGACACTACCGAGCGAGATCAACCTTCGAATCAACGTAGAGGAGACCACCACCTCTCCTTCATCTTGTAGCTCCGGAAGAACCTTTCCAACCGATGCGGCGATCTCACCTACCAATTTGACCAATAGATCAGATTCAACTACAAAACCACAGTCTCCAGCCATCTCTTGGAGCAGGTCCACATTACCGGCTCGTTTCGAACCAAATCGGAAATCCGGGCCAACTATCACAACCTTCGCGCCCAGATCTCCAACCAACGTCCCCTTTACAAAATCTGACGCCAATTCTTGGGATCTGGCTAGGTCAAACTCAACCAGGTAGCAATAGTCCACTCCCAACTCTTCAAACAGCGCTAGCCGCTCCTCAAAAGAGTTGATCAAAGCTGGTGCAGTTCCACCTCTGACTATGGTTGCTGGGTGAGGATTAAAGGTTATTGCTACACTGGGAATTCCCAAGGCGTCACCTCGCCGCTTAGCATGTTCCAAAAGATTGCGATGGCCAAGGTGAACACCATCAAAGGTTCCAATGGTTACAACCGACGCCGCTAACGGCGTCTGCGTGGCTGGGGTCAAAAGTTTCATATCTCTCCAACAATCGATTCCTTGCCGTCATTGCAACTTCTCTAATCGCATCGACTACCGAGAATTATCACTATCTCTATCTATGAATGATAGCCCTACGAAGTCGGCCACCGGAAACTCATTTTGCCAACGTTGGATCGCAAGGCTCACTTTGAATGTTCGCTCACCTCATACTTAGCCCACGCACAAAAAGCTCGACTTCAAAACAATCTCTTCGACTTTTCCTAAGGAAACGGCCGTCTCGTTCCGATAAATGCCCATAGACAATGGAATGTGTATCCTAGGCCCCTCGATTGACGTAAAGAGATAGAAAATTTTATCTCAATGAGGCGGCACGCAACTGGAAGTTAAGTGAGGATCGAATGGCTACAGCTACCAAGAAAGCCGAAGAAAGCTCGGCTAAAGAAGAAAAGAAGGGGTCAAAAAAGAAGCTCATTTTGATCATACTGCTGGTAGTTTTAGCAGCTGGAGGAGGGGGCTTTGGCGCATTGACCTTTCTTGGATCATCAAAACCGCATAAGGCTGCCTTTGTACCTCCCAAAGTTGGACCGATCTATGGCTTTGGTACCATCACAACAAATCTCTCAGATGGTCATTTGATACAGCTAGGGATGAGCCTCCAATTGGGAGTCAAAGACCTGACAACAGCGATCACCCCATTGAATAAGGATATGACCGACGTCGTAATTACTGATCTTTCGGGTTGGACCTACGCCCAGCTTCTGTCGCCCATAGCCAAACTCACCTTAAAGAAACAGCTAATTCTTGATCTAAATAAGATCGTAAAGGTAGCAACCGGTAAAAACGAAATCACCGACATCTATTTCACATCATTCATAATGCAATAGTCGCCATTGTCACCAATAGGCGTTGGAGCAATTTGCCCGATAGGCTAGTTATGGATAATCTTTTAGAAACCCTCATCTAACATATCTAAAACGTTAAAACACCCGCTAGCCCAACACAACATCAATGAAGACAAATTAGATAGATACGGCTGATACCCGGAGCAATCATAAATTGAACAGTCACTAGGAGCCTAAACAGTTCACCAAATCCCAACAGGTCCTAGCAAAAACATCGCCGTGAGCGAAAAAGCCACTGCGTCTAATCCAGCCTACCATTTGATATACGATCGAAAACCAAGGCCCAGCCCAAACACAGAGCAAATTGAACATACGAGAGCTTGATACCATCCAGCTAAAATCGTAAACAAAAAGAGCATCTAAGCCGAGAAACCCCCGCTCAATAACGCCAAACAGGGTCCTTAGATATCGGGTTAGCCACATCATCAATATCTGATCCCAGGTACACAGACATGTTCTTTAGCAATCAAATCATCCCAAAAAATCTAAGGATATAAGCCAAAGACCAATAGCCTCCCTTGACAAAAGTCCTTAGAGACTCGGAGCCATAAAAACGATCTTTGGAATCAACATATCCCCACTGACCCCATAGATCCCGATCAGATTATCGAACGTTACCTCGCCATCACCCAAAGATCTATCATCGGACAAAAGCGCAACTAACGAATCAGAGCCACCTTCACCAAAATTACGTCCGCCACTAAGGGGAATTGGACCACCGTGACAGGCGCGCTGGAGTAGACCTGGCTCTATAAACATAGTGTCAAAAGAGGAAAGCACCTTAGAGAAAGGAAGAAATGAGTCCCTCGACAAAGAATCGATCTCCACACAATCATCTATGGAATACCCATCGGAGGAGGTACGTCGCAAAGAAGTCAAATGGCCATAGGTCCCTAACCTTTGGGCGATTGTCTCACCCAAGGTACGCACATATGTTCCACGCGAGCAGACAACGTCCACTGCCAGAATCGACGGATCGGGTGTCAATTGGATAGAAAGTTCCACTATCTCAACCTCTACGGCTGCGAGTTCGACGGCCCGATTTTCACGAGCAAGGACGTGACTGGGGACCCCAGCTACCTTTTTAGCGGAAAAAGCTGGAGGCGTCTGCATTTGGTGACCGAGCAAGGACAGTGCCACAGCGTCTAATTGCCCTTGTGTAAGAATAGGCACTGGTGCGCTCAAAATAACTTCACCAGTATGGTCAGCCGTATCTGTCGCTGACCCTAAAGTCAAACTAGCACTATAAGCCTTAGTTGAAGAGTGGATATGTGGGATCAGCTTGGTCGCCTGTCCGACACAAACTACTTGGACCCCGCTCGCAAAGGGGTCCAATGTACCCATGTGCCCAGCCCTGCTGTTTCCAGCTACGCGTCGCACAACAGAGAGGGCCCCATTTGAAGTTATCCCTATTGGCTTATCTAGAACGACAACACCGAAGGGTAAACCACCAGGATAGACTTTACGTCTGGCCAATCGTCAAACCACCAGGCAATTCATTCATCGCCGCCAGGCATATCCATCACATTTGGAGGGATAACCTTACGAAGAATCGACTCTATGGCAAGACCGGAGGCAATCGCTGGGTCAGCCTCAAAGAACAACAAAGGAGTACTTCTCATACGAACCCCATTTGCAATCTCGCGTTGAAGCTTCACCCTATTGGTGCTCAACCAATCTTCAAGACGCGGCGAAAGGTGATCAAAATAGACCTTGGCTCTGCGCAAATCTGGGTCGACAACCACGGCCGTAACCGTAGCTATCGACTCGGAATCGATCGGTTCATAGTGTTTCTCCATGGCAAAAGCCAAAACTCTCTGAACCTCATTCGAGACCCTATCCATTCTCGGGAAAGAACCCCGCTTGGTCATCTGTCGATTAGCCATCTAAATTACCTCAAAGCACTCTAGCGTCAAAGAGCTCGAGGAATCTCGCGATCCTCGAAGGTCTCTATTATGTCGCCAGATCGCAGGTCTTGAAAGTCACTAAGCCCAATTCCACACTCAAATCCAGAGGCAACTTCGCGAACATCGTCCTTGAAGCGACGCAAAGAGGTAATCGAGCCCTTCCAGATAACTACGCCATCTCGAAGGAAGCGAACCTTGGAACCACGTGTAATGGAACCATTTTGTACGTAACAGCCAGCAACAGCTCCAACCTTTGGCACTCTAAAGATATCGCGCACCTCGGCCTCACCCGTAACTACCTCTTCATACTCAGGAGCAAGCATACCGACCATGGCCGCTTCAATATCCTCGAGCATCTTATAGATAATCTCATAGGTTCTAATCTCAACGTGCTGTGCCTCGGCGGCCTCTCGACCACGACGATCGGGACGGACGTTAAAGCCGATGATCAATGCATTCGAGGCGGCCCCAAGGGAAACATCATTCTCATTGATTCCACCAACTGCTCGGCGTACGATACTCAACTTCACCTCAGGTCGTTCGAGCTTTCGAAGACTTTCAGTAACTGCCTCCAGCGAACCCTGCACGTCAGCTTTGATAATCACATTAAGAGTCGCAGTTTCCCCACGCTTAATCTGCTCAAAGAGATCTTCCAGTTTTGCACCCGGTGCCGCTCCACTTTGAGCACTCAGACCAGCAAGACGAATCCGCTGTTCGCGCATGGAACCGATCTGTCGAGCAACGCTAAGCTCAGCCGTCTCTCTAAATTCATCTCCAGCACTTGGAACCTCAGAAAATCCTAAAACTTGAACTGGAGTAGATGGCTCAGCCTCGTGAACTGGATTACCAGCCTCATCTATGAGAGCCTTGACCCTACCAAAGGCTGGCCCTGCCACCAAGTTAGAACCAACTCTCAGAACACCTTGCTTCACTATAACCGTCGCCACTGGGCCACGTCCAGGATCCAAATTGGCCTCCAAGACAACACCCTTGGCGCGGCCGACCTTGGTGGAGGTCAACTCCAACACCTCGGCCAACACAACCAGCTGTTCCAAAAGATCATCGACACCCAAATTCTGGAGAGCCGAAAGCTCAACCATTATAGTGTCGCCGCCCCATGCCTCAGGGACTAAACCATATTCAGAGAGCTGTTGCATAACACGATTCGGATCAGCGTCTGCACGATCGATCTTATTTATTGCAACTACTATCGGCACGTGAGCAGCCTTAGCATGGTCAATCGCCTCGATCGTCTGGGGCATCACCCCATCATCAGCAGCTACGACCAAAACCACGATATCGGTGACACCCGCACCTCGAGCACGCATAGCCGTAAAGGCTTCGTGGCCAGGTGTATCGATAAAGGTAACGAACTTGTTGTCGACTTGTGCCCTATAAGCACCAATGTGCTGTGTAATTCCACCGGCCTCTTTGGCAACGACGTTGGTCTCTCTAATTCGATCAAGCAGCTTTGTCTTACCATGATCAACATGGCCCATAACCGTCACAACCGGAGCACGCCACTCAGCTTCACCCTGTGGAACGATATCGTCGTCGGAGAAGTATTTGGCATAAAGCTCAGCCTCTTGTTCTTGTCCGGGGTCAACCAACTTAACCTTCGCGCCCAATTCAGCGGCGAAAAGCTCAATCGCATCATCTGAAAGCGTCTGGGTTGCAGTTACTGGTTCGCCCTGCAAAAGTAGGAATCGAACCACATCTCCAGCAGATCGATTGAACTTTGGCCCTACCTCTTGAGCCGATGATCCTCTTTCAATAATTATCTCGCCATCAGGCACTGGTGCATTGGATGGTATATAGGACGTAACCTGAGTTGGCTCCAGCTCTTCCATATTCTTTCTACTGCGGCGCTTAGCGGCACGCTGTAGTGGTCGTCCTCGAGATCCAGCTGGCGACTTTCCACCAAAAGCTCCGCCCGGAGATGGGGTTGGAGTTCTAGAACCCGGAAATCCTCCACCAGTTCGAGGAGCAAAACCCGTTGAGGGACCACTCCTTGGGAAACCACCACCGCCACCTTGGCCCGCGCCACCCGGACGAGGTCCACGATCGGCGAAGTTGCCTTGGCCGCCACCGGGACGAGGTCCACGATCGGCGAAGTTACCTTGGCCGCCACCGGGACGAGGTCCACGATCGGCGAAGTTACCTTGGCCCGCGCCACGATCTGGGCGATCACCAAAATTACCTTGACGTCCGCCTTCAGAATTACGATCAAATCCACCACCGGGACGAGGTCCTCTATTAAAGCCAGGACGATCGCCTTGTCTTGGATTTGGGGAATCGTTCTGATACCGCCCTCCTGATCCTTGACGGTTAGAGCCCATCCCTGGAGGTGGCGGAATTGGCTTTCCCGAAAGCGACAAGGGTACCCTGGGACGCGGAGGGGGAGCCACGCTTCCACCTTTTGCACCTGGTTCTAGACTAGGGGCTGAATTGGCCTCCACGTCATTACGAACCACAGGTGGCCTGGTATCTCGATTTGGCCCCATTGACGATCGTTGACCATGTGATTCGGTAGACCTGAATACGCGACCGCGTGAATCACGAGCCTTTGGAGCAAGATTTTCCGATGAGCTACTTTTGTTCTCAGGCTTGTTCTCGGCCTCGGGAGCCGGTTGCACCTTTTGCACAGTGGCATCGGCATCGCTCTTTACGACAACCGTGCCCCTATCTAAATCTGGAGTAATGACTACTTTTTCCTCTTGTTTGGCTGGAGCCTCGGGTGATTTTACCACCTTTTGTTCGTGCTCATTATTCTTCGAAGATGCTAATTGTGATGGAGCAACATCAACCCTAGCGACAGGCTCTGATGGCAGAACCTCACTAACCGTGCCACTTACCGCTTTAAAGTTATCTTTAGCCGCTCGATCACTCTTGTCCGTGCCAGCCTCAGAGTCCCTAGGGGCATCCGCCCCGCGACGGTGGCTCTGCTTTGAATGGCCGGAATCTAAATGCCTACTGGTATCAGGCTCAGTTAGGGGCTCTGTCTTGGCTTGTACTTGTGCCTCGGGTTTAGCTTCAATTACTGGCGGTGCCTTGGATTCGCTCTGTGGCTCACCTAGAGGCTGCGCCTTGACTTGTATTCGTGGCTCGGCTGCGGGAGGTTCTATCGGCGCTGAAGCTTTACTAGCTATCGGATCCGCCGGCAAAACGTTAACGGCAGCATCGCCAGCCGCCACGGTAGTCTTTGTATCGCCGTGTGAGTGCTCTCCACCACCGGCCCTCTCATAGCGTCCAGCGCCTTCTCGAACTACCTTACGCCTAGCCCGATCAGCTTGAGCATCTTCTATGCTCGACGATGGACTCTTAATACCCATGCCAAGATCGTTGCATAGGTCAAATGCGCCCTTGTTTGAAAGCCCTAGTTCTTTGGCTAGGTCATAGACCCGTATCCGTTTTGCCAACTGCTACTTCAGTCCTCTCCTAAAACACTCATTCAAATTGAGAAATTATCGTCCAAATCAATACTGGACGAACATAGAATAACGACACGCAGACAAAACGGCCGCCTTCCAATGCTACACGGTTTTTTACGTTCACCCAATAAACGTGCGATATCGTCCGATTAGCACGTAACCACTTCGGTTACCTTGATACCTCTTTTAGACAAAGCATACATAATCCTAGTCGGATCCAAGCAAGTGCTAGCATCTGCATGCACCCAGTATCCCCGACCACAATCAATCTCCGTCGATTGGGCGCGATTCTCCGAGATTCGAAGTCTAATCAACTTCGACTTCGAATCTCTTGTTCGACACACAATACAACTTCGCAAAAAGCGACTCTTTGACACCGGTAGTTCTTTCGTTACAACCAATGAATGGCCCTCCGCGAGCTATTCTTCGCCTTGGCCGGCCTCTGGTTGATCCTCGTCTTCGTCTATCGGAACCGAATCCAAAATCGCAGCTTCCTCGCCTGTTCCAATATCAATTCGCCACCCGGTCAAACGAGCAGCGAGTTTGGCATTGAGACCCTCCTTGCCGATAGCAAGAGGCTGCTCGGATGCATCGACGATTACGATTGCAGTTCCAGTGGCATCGTTTAGGTCAACCTCACGCACGTGGGCAGGCTGCAATGCTCGAGCTACAAATTCAGCTGGCTCCTCGGAAAATGGAATTATGTCGATTCGCTCGTTGCGCAATTCAGCCATTACCATTCGAACACGAGCTCCCCTAGGTCCAACACATGCCCCAACGGGATCAACATTTGGGTCATTTGAAGCAACTGCGATCTTAGAGCGAATGCCTGGCTCGCGAGAGAGAGCTTTTATCTCTACTACCCCACTAGCAATCTCTGGAACTTCCAATTCAAACAATTTTTTCATCAGACCAGGATGAGAGCGAGAAACCACTATCTGTGGTCCCTTGTTGGTCCGGCGTACCTCGACAATATAGGCTTTGACTCTTACGCCATTGCCATAGCGCTCTCCCGGAAGCTGCTCTTGAAGAGGCAGCAGAGCCTCAACCTTACCCAAATTGAGCAAAGTGTAACGACTATCGGCTTGCTGTACAATTCCGGTAACAATGTCGCCTTCGCGTCCTGCATATTCCTCATACTTTAAATCGCGCTCTGCATCGCGAATACGTTGAAACATGACTTGCTTAGCAGTCTGAGCCGCAATACGGCCGAAATCTGTTGGCGTATCGTCCCATTCGCGAATTACATTACCATCTTCATCTAGGTCCTGCGCCCAAACCTGAATATCGCCAGAATCGGGATCAATAGTGACCTCGGCATCTTCAGCCGAATCAGGCCTACGCTTATATGCTGCAAGTAAGGCATTCGCCAATGACTCTAGAAGGGTCTCAACCGAGACACCCTTCTCTCGCGCAATCGCCTGCAAAGGCTCCATAAAGTCGCCACCAAGCCTCGCCATTGATATCATCCACCTTCCCGCTTTTTACACTCGACAACGAGCGTAATCATAAAATCTTTCGTTATTTCTTGTCTTTTGAGCCACTTTTGGGCGCCATAGTTCGCTTCTCACCAATTTGCCACTCAAAGACCGTCTTTGCTCGCTCAATATCAATTAATTCAATAACTTGAACGTTTGCGGAGCCTACGGGAGAATCAAAACCAATGATAACAGTCGAATCCTGCACACCTTGTATCCAACCCAAGACTCGTCGATCTGAAGAGACTCCACTCTTGAGCTTGATATTCACTTTGCTTCCGATGAACCTAGCGAAGTGACCCGGCGTTCGAAGAGTTCGCTCTAGACCTGGGGATGAGACTTCAAGCATATATTGACCCGAATAAGCCTTATCCACTGCCTCAATAGAATCCAACAACTCAGAGACCAAGGGTGTTAGCAGTTCAAGCTTACTTGCGTCAACATTTCCTTTTGGGTCGTCAAAGGTGACCCTCAAAGTATCTTTGGTCGCCTCAATCTCAAGAACCTCAAGTCCATTTGCTTTTGACAACGGCTCCAACTGCACATAGAGCATTTCAACCAGTTCCTCATTAAATGCAGATCCCTTTGCCAACTCACCCTCCGATCCTTCTCTAAAATCACAATAGCGCTAGAGCAAGACAAGCGTGGGCCATGGGCCCACGCTTGTGAAAACAATACACCTATAGTCTATTTGAAAAACTAGTTAATTGGTCGTTTCAGGCACTCAAGGCACTATTGCCGATTAGTTCGACTACTGTTTCTGAGATCGAATCGATAGCTAGATTCAACGGAACACTTCTAGAAGAACCCGCAGAACGAAGCTTTATCTCAATTAAACCATTTGCAATCGTTTTTGGCCCCACCACCACATGGATAGGCATACCCATAAGATCAGCATCTTTCAGCTTGACTCCGGCGCCAACATCACGATCGTCCAATATGACTTCAATTCCGAGCTTTGAAAGTTCCCCATAGATCTGTTCTGCAGCCGCTTTGACCTCTTCGTTACCGCTGAAGTTAATTGCAACTAGATGTACCGCAAATGGAGCAATTGAGATTGGCCAGATCAACCCCGCATCGTCGTTGGAGACTTCAGCTACAACTGCTGGAAATCTGGAGACACCAATTCCATAGCATCCCATAAAGTACATCGTTTCGCTGCCGTCCTCACCAGAGAAACGAGCAGATCGAATCTTTTGTGGATATGTCAATCCAAGTTGAAAGGTATGTCCTGCCTCGACAGATCTCCTTAGATCCATTGGCGCCTCACAACGTGGACAACTATCGCCTTGTGTAACCACCACTAGGTTATCAAAGTCGTCAACGGAAAAATCGCGACCCAACACTGCATCTAGGATGTGGATACCTTCAGCATTTCCTCCAACAACATAGCCTAAATTAGAGACAATTGAATTATCGGCAATAACACGCACTCCACGATCACCCATTGATATCGGACCAATCGAGCCAAGTGTAAGAAATGGATACTGCGCAAATTCCTCCCCAGAGAGCGGAGCATAGCCGTGAGGAACCTTCAATACCCGATCACCAGGGACCAAAGCTAAAGTAAGTTTTGAATCCTTGGACTTTAGCGCCATAGTCTTTATTGTCTCCGAAGCTCGCACCTCGATTCCCTTAGATTTAAGGAGATCGACAACTTCATCAATTGATTTAGCTTGGCCGGTTTCAACCTCGTAAGATCGACCCACCTCACCTTGGCCGCCACCTGAAAAGTTAGAGGAACGAACCGCAGCCTCAATATTCGCGCGATAACCGCAATTTGAACAGCTAGCAAAGTGGTCCTCGCCGATGGCTGCCGGAACCATAAACTCGTGATTTACGTCTCCACCAATTGAGCCAGAGTCAGCCTCAACTGGATAATATTCGACACCAATTCGATCAAAGATCCTACAGTAGGCATCAAAAATATTCCTATACGACTCACGCATGGCCTCCTTGGACTCATCAAAGGAGTAAGCATCCGCCATAACGAATTCACGGGTTCTCAAAAGACCAAAACGAGGACGCGCTTCATCTCGAAACTTGGTCTGAATCTGATAGACCGTAGCTGGCAAATCTCGATACGACGCTAAATCTGGACTAACAGCAGCTATGACGGCTTCCTCGTGGGTCGGCCCCAAAACAAACTTACCGCCTCTAACCTCTAGCCGCATTAAGACATCGTCCATAGTGGCAGACCGATTTGTCTCTTCCCATATCTCCACAGGCTGTAATGCGGGCAAAAGGACCTCTTGGGCGCCCGCATTGTCGAACTCTTGCCTAATAATAGCTTCAACCTTACGTAGAACCCTAAGACCCAGTGGCAGATATGCATATACACCCGATGAGAGTCGCCGAATGTATCCGGCTCTTACTAATAGCCTATGTGAGATCGCTTCCGCATCAACTGGGGCTTGCCTTTGAGTTTTCGCAACTAGACGTGTCATTCGCATTACAACAGCCTAACCGCGCTTCAAAGGGTCAAAGTTCTCTTAGCTACAAGTTGTTAACGCTAAGGCATCTTGGCTTATTCGCTAAGATCGATCCGACGACGTATCTGCTCGATCTTAGTGATCGAATTATTAGCATCAACCCCTCGATTTTCCAAAAGCGCCAACCTATCGGCTTCAGCTTCGGCTTGCGCATTGGGATCTGCCGCAGCCAATCGAGCCTCCACTCCCTCTTTGGCTATCTTTTGAGCTTCTTCAACTAGCGCAGAAACCATCTCTGACTCTTTTACGACACCGACTATCTTGCCCTTAATAAAAAGATGGCCCTTTGATCGCCCAGCCGCAATTCCAAGATCTGCTTCTCGAGCTTCACCTGGACCATTGACCACACATCCCATGACTGCAACCTGAAGTGGGAGATTCAACTTCTCAAGTGCCTCTTGGGCAGCCTTGGCGACAGCTATAACATCAATCTCGGCTCGACCACAGCTAGGACACGCGATCAGATCAAGTCCCTTACGCTCACGAAGACCAAGGGCTTCTAGTAGAACACGACCTGCCTTTACCTCTTCAATAGGATCTGCTGTCAGAGAGTAGCGAATGGTATCGCCAATCCCCTCTGATAGGAGGGTTGCAATTCCGGCCGTCGCCTTTATGATACCGGCCGGAGGCGGCCCCGCCTCGGTAACACCTAAGTGAAGCGGGACGTCCACGGTCTCTGCCAAAATTCGATAGGCCTCAATCATCAAAACAACGTTGGAGGCTTTGACGGAGATCTTTACATCCTCAAACCCCACCTCACCAAAGAGGCTCAGCTCGTTCATCGCAGATTCAACGAGTGCCTCGGGGGTAACTCCATTGTACTTCTTATATAAATCCGGGTGAAGAGAACCGGCATTTACTCCGATGCGTATTGGAACGCCGCGATCTTTAGCCTCCTGAGCGACCAGCTTTATCTCGGCTGGTTTGCGTAAGTTGCCTGGATTCAAACGTAACCCGGCAACGCCAGCCTCAAGTGCAGCAAGTGCCATCTCCACATGAAAATGAATGTCAGCGACGATTGGGAGGGGAGATCTTGGAACAATTTGAGCCAGCCCTATAGCTGCTTCCCCATCATTACAAGTGCAACGCACAATGTCACATCCTGCTCCTGCTAGAGAATAGATCTGTGATAGAGTCGCCTCGACATTGGCAGTCTTTGTTGTCGTCATTGACTGAATCGAGACCGGGCTATCTCCACCAACTTGAACTTTTCCAAGGTAGATTGACTTAGAGTGTCTCCTTGGCGCGCTAAATGTGTTAGATCTGGCCATCATATTCTCCTTTTAAAAACATTCCTTAAAAACGCCAGTAAATATATTCGCTGTAGCCTCTCCATAGATGTCGAGAGACCAAGACACCTGTCCACAACGGTCCTACAAAATCGCAAACATCCACGAGTGTCAAAAACTCCTCATCCGGAAAACTCTCAAAATCCCAAAGGCACTTATTGAGAATTCAGCCAAAAGGATTTGCTATCGGATGTGTTATATCAAGATATAAAGCCGTCACTCCTAAAAGAACGATAACAAACAATACGGCGTACGTGAGCGGAACCATCTTCATCATGTCGGCGTGATATTTCCTTCCCTTTCGAGAACGAATAGCCTCGTATGTTGCGATAACTACATGACCTCCATCTAGAGGCAGTAGAGGAGCGAGATTGAAGATTCCAACGAAAATATTGATTGAAAAAAGCAACGTTAAAACCGCCCCCAGCCCAACATTGGCAGCCTGGCTTGCCAGTCTTACAATGCCTACTGGG
Organism: Acidithrix ferrooxidans; assembly: GCF_000949295.1. Lineage (GTDB taxonomy): Bacteria > Actinomycetota > Acidimicrobiia > Acidimicrobiales > Acidimicrobiaceae > Acidithrix > Acidithrix ferrooxidans. The sequence goes on along the minus strand of NZ_JXYS01000001.1, from coordinate 18,846 downwards.
GATTCAAAACGAATACTTGCACCCGAACCTGAGACCGTGGAGGCCGGATGCTGTAGAGCATTCACGTACTTTGATATCCCGTTTGGACTAAAGTGAGAGACCAAAGCACCAACAGTAGCGGCGCTATAGGAGCTAACAACGCCAAATGGCTTTATAAAACTAGAAAAGAACGAGCTAGTCTGTGTCGGCTCGCTGAGTCGAACCCCTATAAGCCCATTGTTAGCTGCGGCTGGAGATAGCCCTTTTTCTACGGTGCCGGCTTTGACTGGAGTAACTTTTATGGAAATCGTGTGTCCATTCCGCAAGATCTCCAAGGTCAAAGAGTGATTTGGGGAATTCTGTATTGCGGTCACAAGATCATTAGCAGAGACCAAATTATGACCATTGACACCAGTGATGATATCTCCTGGCCGAATGCCAGCACTAGCAGCAGGAGATCCACCTGAAGAGAAAGTACTTACGGCGTCAACCTTAGCTTGAGCTGCATTAGGAACACCAACAAACAAAAACAAGACGACAAGGATCAAATATGCCATGACAAAGTGCATGAAAGAACCAGCAGCAGAGACCGCTAAACGTCGTGGATAGGTTGCATTTCTATAGGCCCGTGCTTCATCTGCTGGATCCACCTGCTCAAGATTGGACATACCCACGATCTTAACGTATCCACCTGCTGGGATCGCCTTTACGCCGTATTCAGTCTCACCTCGCTTGATAGACCAAATCTTTGGACCAAAGCCCAAGAAATACTCGGTTACCTTCATACCAGACCACTTTGCGGTTGCAAAGTGACCGAGCTCGTGAATCATGATCATGGCAATTAAGGCGACCACAACAATGAGCGTCTTAGCGAAATTTAGATAAAGAGCAACCAAGACCACAGCGGTTAATATCAGCGCTGTCCGAGCTAGGTTTCTCCACAGTTGTCCACGACTTGCGACGAGATCCTCGCCTAGAAGATCGTCACTTTCGTTGGAATTTCTTGGTCCATCAGAGATATCTTCTGTTATCTCTAGTTTGTCTGACTCCAATTAAACTCCTCGATTACTTCACGCAATTTAGGTGAAAAAATTCAATTAACCTTCGAATGCGCATCTACTACTTCTTGTGCTCGCACTCTTGCCAACTCATCCAACGCTATAACATCGTCAACTTGTTCCAAAACGCAAGATTCAAAGCGAGCCAACGCATCCTCCAACAGGGGGTATATCTCCAACCATTGAAATCTTCCATCCAAATATGCCGCTACGACCACCTCGTTTATGGCATTAAGCCAAGTGGTGGCACCATTACCATTCCGAAGTACATCAAAAGCAAAATCCAATCCCCGAAAAATATCTCTCCTAGGGGGCTCAAAGCTTAACGAAAAGGAATTCTGAAAGTCTATCGGCCCATAAATCGGCTCAAATCTCCCAGGATAATTGATTGCATAAGCAATCGGCAACTTCATATCTGGCCTTGACATCTGGGCAAGGATCGAACCATCTCTAAAGGCCACCATGGAATGAACTATCGACTGGGCATGCACCACAACCTCTACCTGAGAGGGAGCAAGGTCGAAAAGCTCTACCGCCTCGATAATCTCTAGCGCCTTATTCATCAAAGTTGAAGAATCCACTGTAATCTTGGGACCCATCTTCCAGGTGGGATGATTAAGTGCCTCCTCTAAGGTCACCTTGGTCAGTTCTTCATAGGTCTTGGTCCGAAATGGTCCCCCAGAACTCGTAAGAATGACTTTATCGACCTCATCAGTCTTACCCCCACGCAAACACTGATGGATTGCTCCGTGCTCAGAGTCAATCGGAACAATCATTGCGCCAGGCGTAGAACGTACGCGCCTTACGACCGGTCCGCCGGCTACTAACGACTCTTTATTAGCTAGTGCCAGCCGCTTACCCGCTTCCAACGCGCCCAGGGTCACCCAAAGTCCTGCAAAGCCAACCACAGCGTTGACACTTACATCGGCTTCGCGAGCGGTCTCATAGAGGCCCAACGGACCAAAACGAACTTCCAGAGCCGGAAAAAGCTCTTGAATATAACGTGAAGCCACCTCGTTAGCCACAACCACTATCTTCGGATGGAACTCTCGAATCTGATCAACGAGCAGGTCCAACGACTTATCCACGCTCAGCGCCAAAATCTCAAAACGACCCTTTGAATCACGAACGACATCTAAGGTCTGTCGACCGATACTACCGCTTGATCCAAAGATTGAAAGAGTTGTAGTCAAGTTGCTGAGATCCATTTCCACAAAAGTATTCATAGGGCACTTAACTGTTAAATACCTTGAATCCACGATACGAAAAACTTTAAAACATCAAAGTTTATCCCCAGGTTAGGCTCCATCAAGGACAATCACCTATCGACCTTACCGATTCGGAAATAATGTTGGTCGAATAAAAAGGTCGATGGCCGCCTCTATGTGATCAATCAAGACGACATCGGCTCCCCAAAAGCACCTTTAATCAAAAACGATAACTGGATAATACCTTCAAAAAAAATCCTTCAAAATTGAAAGTTACCATCACAGAAACTTCGTACCATCAAAGATGATGGCTGAAGTACAAAACATAATAAAGAATCGGTGTAACGAAGATCAATGCGTCAATACGATCCAAGATGCCGCCATGACCCGGCAGGATGCTACCTGCATCCTTAGCACCGATCTCTCGCTTGATCTTAGATTCAACTAGATCTCCAACTGGAGCTGCAAAGGCGGTTATCAGTCCAATGGTCCCACCCAGAAGCGGAGTCACAGGATGTATGTGGCTCGTAATCAAAGCACCCACCAAAACAGAACCTAGAGCACCAAAGAGAAAGCCCTCGATAGTCTTGCCTGGAGATATTGTTGGAGCGAGCTTTCTACGGCCCAATGCCAACCCACCAAAATAGGCAAAGACATCGGCAGAGACCGTTACCAACAAAATCGCCATCATGTAGGCCAAGCCACGCCGGGGATCACCCGGAATAGGACGCATCACCAATGCTATGAATGCCCCACCCAAGCCAATCCAGGCAATACCTAAAAAGGTTACAGAGGCATTAGGGAGAATTGGACCTTTGAGTATTCCGGCGAGATACCAGACAAAACACGCAACCAACGAGATGCTCAAGACATAAGCGATAGCTGCAGCACCTTGGTAGTATGCACCGTATATCAACGCGACGCCACCTAGGATCCCTATCAGCTTGGCAGGCTTATACCCGCCAACTGGTGCATTTGGATGATCGGTGACCAGCATGTTGTAGAACTCAGACATTGCAATGACCACCGCTATGGTTAAGATAACCAAAACAGCCCATTGTCCCACCAGAAAACAGACTACAGCCAACGCTCCAAGAGCCGCTCCAGTCGCAATCCGTAAGAAAACTGACGACTTCTTAGCCCTAGCGCCCAATGTGTCGTTGGTATCGCCCTTCAGAGAATAGAGAACCTCACCCGCTGGGTTCGAAGAAGAAGCAGGTGGCTCTACCCTTCTTTCACCTCGCTTGTTTCGCGCCATTGTTTGATCATCCTTAATCGAACGCGACGGCCCCTCGGCCGGCGCGTTATTTTCACTTGGAGCACGCATTGGTTTTGTTTTAGTCTTGTCTCTTCGTCCCAATCTCGAGACAAACGACGAAGAATCCTCTACCAGTGGGGCGTCAAACCCTGCTGGAGGCAGATCGGCTGCATCGCCTTTTAAATCCCTTGAAACTTCTTTGTTAGAGGTTCGCATGTGACGGTGCTTTGGTTGAGGAGTAGATGCAGCGTTGTCACCGACCAAAGGAGAGACCTTTGTCCTTCTGGTCGAGCGTGTAGAGGACGATACTGTACGCACTGGGGTGGTGGATATACGTCGAGCATGCTTGCCTATGGGATAATCATCGAAACCTTCGAGGTCAATCACATCCTCCTCGATCAAATCGCCGCTGCTGGCAAAGTGCCGTCCAACGGCTACCTCACTTTGAGCGGAAAAAAGAGCCTCCTTGGTGGCTTCAAACTCGTCGTCAGCGTCCAGATGTCTTCGATTTTTAACCCATCGAAAAGCCCCTTCATCGACAGAGTCCAGATCAACATCGATTACCTCAGTGCGGTCAATTGCAAATTGGATAGGAATCTCACCAGTCGGAGCTTCCGTCCAGTGGGGTAAATCGGCGTCATAACCATCCGTATCGACATCATTTCGTGACAGAGCGCGTTTTTCTTGTCGCTCTCGCCACTTTGGTGACTTATCATCACCTAAAGAGTCGTACGATCCGTCTTGGCTTGCCTGAGTCACTAAATCCTCCTTGACTCCATCTACGAAGTCACCGCTGTACTCGATCCTAGATCTCCAAGAGTTCTTTCTCTTTACTTTCTAACATCTTGTCAATGTCAGCAATTGAATCTGCTGTAATCTTCTCCAGGTCCTTCTCTGCGCGGTCAAGTTGATCCTGATTGATCTCATTGCGCTTCTGGGCTGCCTCGAGCTCTTGACGAATAGTCCGACGAAGATTTCGTATGCCGACTCGTCCTTCTTCTGCGCGATGTTTTACCTGTTTCACAAGGTCCTTACGACGTTGCTCGGTTAGAACAGGAAAGTTCAAGCGAATGACAGCCCCATCATTGGATGGATTGATGCCAACGTCTGATGCCTGAATCGCCTTTTCAATAGCCCCAAGAGCACCTTTGTCATATGGAGTGATAACCAAAACTCTTGCCTCAGGAACTGAAAAACCAGCAATCTGCAAAAGCGGCACCTCAGTGCCATAATACTCAACTGGTAAACGCTCAACTATGCTCGATGATGCTCGACCAGTTCTAAATGCACCAAATTCACTGTGAGTATGCGCAATTACCTTTTGCATACGGTCTTTGGCGTCTAAAAGTGTTAATTCAATAATTGATTCATCCATTATGAAACCAGAGTACCTAAGAATTCGCCCCGTAGCGCACGAAGTATGTTACCTGGAGTCATTAAATCAAAAACATGTACTGGAATGTTGTTGTCTTTACAGAAAGTGATAGCCGTCAAGTCCATAACCTTTAGATCCCGAGCGACAACCTCCATAAAAGGGATGTAATCAAACTTGGTAGCAGAAGGATCTAATTTCGGGTCAGCACTATAGATACCATCGATTCCTGAATGTGTACCCTTCAGAACTACTTGAGCATCTATCTCAGCCGCCCGAAGCGCTGCAGCCGTATCGGTAGTAAAGTAGGGATTACCTGTTCCTGCTGCAAAGATGACAATTCGACCCTTTTCGAGATGTCTTATGGCCTTACGCCTGATATAGGGCTCCGCCAACTCGGCCATTTGAATCGCACTTTGGACTCGAGTCGCTTGACCCAACTTCTCTATCGCATTTTGGAGTGCGAGTGCATTTATAGTTGTAGCAAGCATTCCCATGTGGTCGCTTGTTGCGCGCTCGAGCATTGCGCCCGGACCAACTGCTCCCCGCCAAATATTGCCGCCTCCAACGATAATGGCCAGCTCCACCTGGAAGTCACGTGCCGCCTCGACAACCTCGGCAGCTATTTGATTTAGAACGAGCGCATCGATAATCTCATCCGAAGAGGAGCTAGCCAGCGCCTCTCCGGAGATTTTAAGAACAGCACGCTTCCACTTGGCCACTACCGGCTGTGAAGTCTGTGCCATAGCTTATTGGCCGATAAGAATTTGAGAAAATCTGGTCACTTTAGCTTGTCCTAGGAGTTGCTCAAGTGTAATTTTTTCATCCCGGATGAACCTTTGATCCATCAGACAGATGCCCTCATAAAAGCCACGCATACGACCATCAACGATCTTTTCAATCTGAGCATCAGGCTTTCCCTCGTTCCTAGAGATGGTCTCTAGGGTCTGGCGCTCGGCCTCCACCTCATCCTTGGGTACTTCGTCGCGAGAGACAAAGCGGGGACGCGAAAAGCCTATATGCATTGCGATATCATGTGCCAATTCGCGACTGCCACCCGACACCTCGACCAGAACGGCATTGACGCCGCGATCAGACTGAGTGTGCAAATAGCCATCGACTACAGAGCCTTCAGGTGCAACAAAGCGAGCTACCTTACCGACTTCGATCTTCTCTTTCAAAGTGGCCCTTAGCAGATCCAGGTCTGCCTCAAAGGTATCTTTAGCCTCTTCGCCCTTTTCGGCGACAGCAATCGTAATTCGCTCTAAGATTGCAATAAATTCCGAAGACTTAGCAACGAAATCGGTCTCGCACTTCAACTCAGCGATGGCGCCCAAATGATCGTCGATGACAACAAGCGCTACAGCTCCTTGAGAGTTTTCGCGGTCCTCACGCTTTGCCGCACCGGCCTTCCCCTTCTCCCGAAGGATCTGAGCGGCCTTCTCCATGTCACCGTCGGCATCTTCCAAAGCCTTCTTTACATCCATCATTCCGGCACCGGTCGCTTTTCGAAGCGTAGCCACATCAGCTGCAGTTATTGCCATTTTTTCACCCTAACCTTGGTTGTCGTAATAGTAATTTCGATGAATTGAGTAGTTCCAGACATTGAAAGTGGCCAACCACATGTGTGTCAGCCACTTCAGGAATCTAGATCTACCCTACTTGATAAACTCTTTGGGGATTGCTCCACCTGAAGATGACTCCTTCGAGAATCTCCAGGATTTTAATGTTAGGCTTCGCCCTCTGCTTCACTCTCTTTGCCACGCGCACGCTTTGAAGCGATTCGGGCTTCGCGCTCGCGTGCCTCGTCAGCGGCCTTACGTCGAGCCTCAGCTTGTGCGGATAGCCTCTTTGCCTCTTCCTCGGGATCCAACACTTTAGCCATAGAAACAACTTGGGGAAGAGTTCTGCGACCTTCCAAAACTGCATCTGAAACGATTCGACACATCAATTCGCCTGAGCGAATCGCGTCATCATTTCCAGGTATCACATACTTGATCACATCTGGATCACAGTTTGTATCTACAACTGCGACAATCGGGATGCCTAATTTATTCGCCTCTGTAACAGCAATGGCCTCTTTTTTCGTATCGATGATAAAAAGGGCGTCCGGAAGACGATCGAGATTGCGCAGACCACCTAAGTTTCGCTGCAACTTCTCCAACTCACGAGAGAGAATCAGTGCTTCTTTCTTTGGCATGGCGTCAAAATCACCAGCTGCCTTCATTCGCTCATACTCTTGCATCTTCTTGACACGACCAAGGATGGTCTGGAAGTTTGTAAGCATGCCACCGAGCCATCGCTCATTCACGAAAGGCATTCCACAGACTTGAGCAAAATTGGCTATCGGCTCTTGGGTTTGCTTCTTCGTACCAACAAACAAAACGGTTTTGTCTTGTGCCGCTAGCTCGCGAACAAAAAGAAAAGCAGTCTCAATTCGCTTTAGGGTTTGATGAAGATCAATGACATAGATTCCGTTTTGCTCGCCATAGATGAATCGCTTCATCTTCGGGTTCCATCGACGGGTCTGATGTCCGAAATGCACACCGGCTTCTAGAAGCTGACGCATAGTTACAACAGGTTGCTGACTCATATTGGTTTCCTCCCACGGTTATACCAGTTTTGGAGCTCGCGCACTATTTTGTGCGACCGTTGGGACGCTCCAGAACTTGAATTAGTCGTCATACAGCTTATATAATCAATACAACAAAAGCGTCGTTTTAGAATGAAACCCCAAAACAAATCTGCTCAACTTCGATACATGGGACTTACATCGTAGCTATATTCAGACTCTAAGGCTAACCCATGACGATTTCGGCCTGCGATCCATCCCGGAATGCGAGAGCTCCACAGGTTTACGGATAAGAGATCCTCGCCCAAGGTACACTGAGCGTCTAATGGAGACCACTATTTAGCACCACAGTGAATTAGGGGGATGAAGTAGGGGGATATAGAACAGTTGAACCAAAAAAAAGGGGGGCCAGTACGAAACAGGCCAGTACGAAACAGGCATGCGCTAACAAGGTTATACGACGATCAACAAAGCAGGATTCCTTGTTCGATGGAGTTATGCCTCCGTCGGTCATCGGGTATCGACCTAAAAAGAGATTTAGAGCGATCTTTGTTACCTATGTGGCACATTTATAGAACCAGTTCGTCTTTTACCTAATAAAAACAATTCAAAGATCCCGGCATCTTGGGGCATAGACGCTTATGACTGGTTCGGCTCTTCAATTTAGCTCTTCCATTTGGGCAAAAAAAGAGTAGCCTTGTTGTCTTGCGGGCCAAATCATTCTCGCTGGGCTGCCTAGCCAAGGAAGTCTCCCAGCACGCCTAAGTCGTGGTCCATAATGACCAAAACAAAATTTAGCTAATTGAGGGCAGATATGGTGATATGTCAACTCTCACGATAACTAGGCCCAGAGGGTTGGAGTATCCCTTAATAGCCGAATAGTAATGTGTTGAATCTTGGATGTGGCGGGAATCTAATTCTGAGAATCGAAATCGTTCAGCCGTAATCGGAGTTGCATTACAGCCTTGGTGTGGATCTGACAAACTCGAGATTCAGTGACGCCTAATACTTGCCCGATTTCCGCAAGGGTAAAGCTCTCGTAGTAATAGAGAGCCAAAACCATCTTCTCTCGATCGCCAAGTCGATTTACGGCTTGCGCGAGAAGCTGCTTTGTCTCTTCGTTCTCAAAAACTAGGACGGGACCAGTTGCTTTGTCTGGAATCGAATCACCTAAAGTACCAGAATCACCGCGCTCTGAACTGGCCAAAATCTCATCTAGTGCTGCAATTCCAAGACGTCGAGTTTCAGTAAGAATATCACCAAGATCCTTTGGTGTGATCCCCAACTCGGCGGCCAACTCTTCGTCGCTTGGACTTCGCAATAGCTTTGCCTCTAGCTTTACTATTGCCTTTTCAACCGATCGTGCCTTAGCTCGGACCGAGCGAGGCACCCAATCTATGGCTCGCAACTCATCGATAATCGCACCCTTTATTCGAGCAATTGCATAGGTCTCAAATTTAATCGCTCGCTCAGGGTCAAATTTGTCTATAGCATCAATCAAACCGAAAATGCCATAGGAAACCAAGTCGGAAGGATCTATGTTTCCTGGCAAACCGCTAGCGACTCGTCCTGCTACGTATTTCACCAGAGGAGAGTAATTCACGATCAACCTATCACGAGCATCCGAGCTCTTGGTTGTCTTGTACTCTTTCCACAAAAGAGTCACTTGATCTTGATCGTCTACTTCCACAGTTTGCATCTTAGTTGTCATTTGCCCTCGGATGGGTCTTAGCGTGGACCTCTTTGAGGCGGGCCAACGATACTTTTGTATAAATCTGCGTCGTAGCAATCGAACTGTGACCCAAAAGTTCTTGAACGGATCGCAGATCCGCACCGTTGTTCAATAGGTCTGTTGCAAAGGAGTGGCGCAACTGATGTGGAGAAATCGGAAAAAGCGACCAACGCTCCAATATTCGCCTCACATCCCGCGGAGTCATCGGGTTCCCCCTTGAATTCTTCAAAAACGGATTGTGAGAATTTACTTCCACGTCCACACCTTCATCCCCTGCATGGCCGAGCGTACTTGAGGAATCAACGGCAGCTCTAAATTGTCCTAGAGCCCTTAGTGCAGATCCAGAAAGAGGAACATCTCGTCTTTTTGAACCCTTGCCAAGAATCTGAACAAATCCTGAACCTAGTCGAAAGTCCGGCCACTCAAGTGAACACAACTCAGCAACTCGCAACCCTGAGCCATAGATCAACTCCAAAATAAGCCAATCCCGAAGATCGACCAGTGTCATTGAAATTTTGGCAGTCGTTTCGACTCTATCGATAAGCTCTCGCGTAACAGATTCACTTAACGGCTTTGGAAGTGAACTCGGAGTTCGCCCAACGCTCAATGCTCGCCCAAATTCATCCGGATCGTTCGGATTTTGCGATCGAACAAAATGCATAAATCCGCGCACAACGCTCGCCTTACGCAGGAGCGTGCGTTGAGACAGGCCAGCAGCACGACATGTTGAAAAATATCTCCGCAAATCATCATTTGAGAGTTGCACTATCTCATTCTCATGCGGATGCGAGACAAAATCCTTCAAATCGCGTCGATATAGCGCCAAAGAAGACTCAGCTAACCGACGTCGCGTTCCAAGATAACTATCGACCAGTGCAAGTCCTCGATCAGTAAGATCCAACTTAGATTCGAGCAACTGCCCTCGCGCGTATCGTCCCATAGCTCCCCAACTTACTACGGACTCACCGTTATAAAAATATGATGACTTCGAAACCAACAACAATTTAAGTTATCGGCAGATCTTGCCGAGAACTCAACACTTAGAATCTTGAAAATTAAAATATTCTAAGACAAACGATAGCACCAAATACCTTGATCATTTTGCTCCCAACTCTCCTCTTTAAAGCAAAACCTAAGTGGCTGGAAAGCAAAACCTAAGTGACTGGCGCCTCTCTGATTTAAATAAATTCTAAAGCAAAAAATGCAACCCAAAACTTTTACAGTGAGAGCTAGCCCTCCAAAGCGAACGTGACCACCACAGACTTATAACCAGAACAAACCGCACTCTGGATCGTTTCATAGTATTTATCTTGGGGGTTCAAAGCCTCGTTTGGAACAATCCTGGACACCTTAGCATTGAGCTGCTACCAACCTATTGGTGGAATACAAGTCCCTCCACAGCCCACTAAAGCCGCGACCAAAACAAAAAACGCGGTAGCAGCCAAATCAAATCGACCCTTGGTCCAACTTCCCCTTGGCCTTAAATTGCTCCAAATCCATTGCGATCAATCCAACACTTGGTAAAGCCTTATGGGAGCAAGACCTTATTAGACCTAAGCATCAATCCAAAACACAAATCCCTTCAAAGGAAAAGCGCTGGCACAGTGATAGTCACACAAACTATTTTATCCTGTGTTAGCGTTCCAAAACATAGGCAATGAAACGTTAGATAGGAAATACGTCTGGCTAGCTAAAAGAATTAAAAAGTTTTGATCTTGGAACGTTTCAATTAGCCAAACCCTCAAAATGAAAAAATCCTCTTGGATAGCTATAGGGATCACTCCCGTAGCATCGCTACATAAAATCATAAAAATTAAAACGGATACTAATAATGATCTTCATGAATACTAAAAGAAGCACTATCTAAAGCTCAGAGCTGGCTCCTCGATTAGGTCATATATGACACCCAGTCAGCTCTCGTCGCTCTGGTACCGCCTTCGCGGGGATGGCTTCGTCGATTGGTTCAATTGGCTAAATTGGCGCACATTGAGGATCGCAATATCATAGAATGACGAAATCTAGCAAGACTAATAGATCGGCTCAAAACTAATAATTCAAAACGCCAAGATTGGCAAACTAACTCCGGATCCCGAGCAAAGGAATGACATTAGAGAGAATTACTGACAACATAAGTACTCAAATACAATCGAAGGTTCGAGAACCAAAATTCAAGATTCCCGATAACGATGCTAAAACTCGCTCAAAGCACCATTACAGACTCGATAAAGTAATCAAGGTGGCTCAATTCCTAACAGCGTCAAGATCTAAAAAAACGAAATCCTCTTAATCAACCGAGACCGATCAAGAGGATGGATAAGGATGATCCGGGGCCAAGAAGTCAAATTGACTTGGGGGACAGATCTCAGATAGTTCTTAAACCTTAATCCGGACATCCTTAAAAAGTTATCAATTTTTCATTACTCGGCGCTCAACCTCACTTTACTTTACTTTGCCCAAAGGAAGAACTTCGCGCTTGTAGACAAAGGCCAAGATATCAGCGGCAGCCTTATAAAAAGCAATCAAAGCAAAGACAATCCCGACATAGCCGCCAAACTTTCCTATGCTTGCGGAACCAGTCCAGTTTGAAATAGACGCACAGGATAGCGCAATTACGATCAAGGCAAAGATCACGGCAAGTACTTTTTCGATCCTAAGGGCGCATAAAAAGTAGATGACAGTCATAAGTACATAACACGCTATGAACGCTCCAAAAGCTTTACCTCCGGCAGTACCAGCCATAGGTGCAAAGTGCCAAATCCAAAGGCCGACGATAATCCAAAAAGCTCCGTATGTTCCAAAAACAGCGTAAGTGAAGGTATTCCCTCGCGAGTATTCACCGAGGGCAACAATAATTTGGATCAAACCAGCTAGCACAATCCCTACCGGAATGATCAAGGCTGTCGCCTTTCCATCGAGGACTCCTGCATTGACAAAATTCAAAAGCAATGACCCAGTCGCAAAGGCAAGAACGCCCAGCGGGCCTGGATCGGCTCGATTATCTAGGACAGTTGGAGTCGCCGGATCCCATTGTGGCTCCAACCCTGAAATTTGGGCAGTTTTTTCGCGTGTACTCACGAATAATCTCTCTTTCTCTAACAGATCTTCTCCAGACGCGATCTGTTGTTGTAGATGATATATGACATAAGTCACAAATACAAATCAGACAAGTATACGTGTCTGACAATCATACGCCAAGGAAAAAAACAGGGCCAAAGGGCAGTCACCTCGCCAGTAATGATTCAAAACACCGCCAAGCTTCCAGCCATTTAATTCCTCGCCAACGCAAATGTGGCAGTTGAAGTTGGACGGGCAAAACCAAGGCAGTTCACATCACCCCGGGCAAATAGCGCCAGCGCAGCGTTCTTAATTCTTGGGCAATATCACGTCCTTATCTTTGGGCGATTCAATGGCAGGGCACTTGGGCGATTCAATACAGACTTGGGCACCTTATGTGAATAGGTCTTTATTGATGATGCAGTAGCCCAGGACTCTTAGGTGCCGAATTGGTCGTAATGCATACCAAGTGAACTGGAGCCCTATCATCTAGTTTCCTAAATGCCAAACAATAACTTATCTATCATTTAGAAATCTTAACAAGTCCCAAAAATCCTCGTAAAATTCTAGTTTTTGTCAAAGGGGGTCGTCGTATGAAAAAGCTAAAGCAACAAGAACCTAGAGTCACTTTTTTGGGTCTCGCTACAGTGGTGACCGTGGCTCGCTTTGTCGATCAGTGGGCAAGCAGTCTCAGCTAACCTTGTTTCGACGAAGGGACTGGCCGACAAACCAGTTTCATAATGAAACTTAGGCTCGAACCAATAACTAGCGGACTCATCATTCAGATCTCATCGAATGTCGTGGCTCTTCGATATCGATGGGCATCTTGGCTAAATTGGCGCTGGCTCAGGAGTTCCGGGCAGTTCTCAGACGAATGAAGCCTTCTCTAAAGACGAGACTCATCATAGATCTGGTCAAGAATCACCACGGGATATAACCATCCTTCAAAGAACCACACTTTAATTGTTAGAGTTCCAATGGGGCTGTGGCTATCGTAACGAGTGTTATTCCAACTTCGCAAAGGTAGTCTCATCAGCGATTAGCAAATCGATTACCATCGATATTCGCCCTGGCGAATCCCCTGCGAAAGCTTTGTACCGATAAAGAGGTCGCTGCGGACTAAAGGTATTGACAACGGGGCCAAACTGACCTTTTGTCGCTTGGGTCGGCACTAGTTTGCTAAGGATAATCAAACCTTAAATAGTTATTCAATGTGATCTTTGCGGATGTTTGCCACGGCTAGCCAAACGGAGTCGATTACCCAAGCTTCTTTGTGCTGGGGTAATCGAACCTAGTTTGGCATCCCGATAGATCACCTGAATCGATAGTTACCTTCATTGAATACGGTCCACAACTACGAGCTATCAGTCCTAGCGATCCTCATTCAACTACTAACATTGAGGTAAAAGCGGCTAAAGAAGGTAAATACTAGTGAACGACGACGCCAGAAAGAGCGTGATTTCAAAGACGGTCTCAATCTCTGAAGCACTAACCGAGGAGCTTCGCTCGAAAGTCCTCGATGGAGACATCCCAGCCGGGTCTCTGGTTACCGAAACGGAAGTAGCTTCAACCTATGGAGTTTCACGTCCAACGGCGAAGTCAGCGATTCAATCTCTCACTCATGACGGCTTACTACGCCGTCGTCCAAACAAGCCTGCCTATGTTCCACATTTGAGCAAAAGCGACATAGAGGATCTATATTTTGTTCGAATTCAGATTGAGACATCTGTCGTTCGCCATCTGGCCAAAAACAACTTGGCTCCATCGGCAGCACTAAAGGCTGCCGATGAATTGGCCGAATTGCCAGAAGATGCCCCCTCATCCGTCTTTGCCTATACCGACCTCGCATTTCACGCCAGCCTTGTGGATGCCACTAATAGCGAGCGATTAATTGAACTCTATAGAACACTTCTTGATGAGATAAGGCTCTCAATGGCTCAAGCTCGTTACGCTCTCGGCCAACAGAGAATATCTTCGGAACACCATGGAATCTACTTTGCAATAGAAGAAAGAAACGAACTCCTAGCCGTGGATCGCCTTACCGACCATCTAAACGGGGCTTGCTACGCCCTTTGCGCCAACCAAGCCAAAAAATAGTTTCGTCGCTAACTGCATAGCCATAGATCTACCGAGTTGCACGTTCGACAAGAGATATGAATGGCTCAAATGAGACGCCCAACTCATCGCTTAGAGTTGCCTCACAAGTGCTAGCAAAAGAAAATGCACCGTCAAAGACGAGGCCCTTCAACTCCATAACTTCGTCCCGAAGAGCAGACTTGACTACTTCGGGGTACAACATTCCACGATTGCCTCCGGCGCCACAGCACGTCGCCGATTCAGGCACTACGACAACATTGGCTAGCTGCTGAGCAATTCCCACCGCGGTTTCAGAGAGTCCCACCCGGGTAAGGGCACAAGTTGGATGAATCAAAACACGATCTAACCGATTAGTAATCGCGAGACGCGGTAGCAAGTCCTCAATCCAAACTATAAGATCCCTGATTTGAAGGTCCGAATGATGGCCTCTATTGGCGGAGGTCAAGAGATCACCTCTAACGCCAAAGGATTGCCGTCCTAACTCCTGCATGAGACTATGCGTACATGAAGTTACGTCACAGATAATCGGGATCTCTCCAGAACGAGTCCAACGCCAAAATGAATCGACCGCCTTATTGGCCGAGACCGAAGCTCCGTCTTCGTAGCCATTATGCGACCATGGTTGAGAGCAACATACTCCCTGGACATCCTCTGGTATCTCAAGGTAAATTCCGGCTCGACCGGCGACCCTAAGAACTAAATCAACCACAGACGCACCATCGACGTTGCCCTGGCCAAACATCCGCGAGACACAAGATGGAAAATAGATGGCATCTGGTCTACGTCGCAGCGTTGGGCGCGCAATTGATATGGAAGTTCCCAGACTGACCGGCGGGCTAGGTAAAACAATGTCTAACTTGCGAAGTTGCGTATTCAATTTCTCTAGTGATCGATTCCCCACAACCTTCGTAATGCGCTTGTTGACCACCAATGCCCCTCTAGTCGCTGTTTCTATTAGCGAGAATCGCTCGGCTGCCAACTTTGCGACGAACTGCGAGGTCTTGGTCTTTGCCATCGATCGGTCGTGATCCACCAAATCTGCGGTATTGATGCCCATTGGACAAACCGTGGCACACATACCATCTGCTACACAGCTATCTCGGCCGGCGTATTCGTACTCGCGCCACATTTGCTCAGCCTCATCAATTTCCTCATCTGCCAAAAGAGACAGATGGCTCCGATGGGCTACGATACGCTGCCTTGGGGTCAATGTGACATACCTGGTGGGACAGACATGCTCGCAATAACCACATTCGATACACTTGTCAATTGTGTTATCCCCAATGATCTTGATGGCCTTAATCTTCTCCAGATGGACATTAGGATTATCATTTATAATCACACCAGGATTCAACAAACCGTACGGATCGCACAGTGTTTTAATCTCCTTGAGATACCCATAGGCCTTTGAGCCCCACTCCTTTTCTACAAAAGGAGCAACCGCTCGACCGGTTCCATGTTCAGCCTTTAGTGACCCCTCAAGTCCAACCACCAAGTCGATCACTTCGTCCATAAATGTAGAAAAATGAAGGACACGAGACTGATCGGACATGTCGTCACAGACAAGAAAATGGACGTTCCCAGCTTTGGCATGGCCGAAGATAACTCCCGCATATCCATATCGATCAAACAAAGCGTTCAAAGACGACACCAACTCACCAAGATGGATTGGCTCCACCGCTACATCTTCCAAGATGACGGTAGTACCTGGTGCTCTTTCACCACCGACGCTCGCAAAGATACCGTCCCGAACAGACCACAACTGAGCCCTCTCCTTGGCGGAAGTCGAAAATGGAGTATCTGCCACCAATGCAAGCTCATCCACAACCCTTTGTGCGCCTTCGATCAAAAGTTCAAGAGCCTCGCTGCTCGAGGCAGCTAGGTCAAAAAGCAACGCTGCAGAACCAGTCGGTATCGTCTCAACCACCGCAGGGACGCCGACACGACCAACCACCGAAGTTAGAGATGCATAATCCAATAACTCGACCGCAGCCGGATTGATAACGGCTAGATCCCCAACGGCCCTAGCCGCGTCTTGGTCGGAAGCAAAAAAAAGTAATCTACTTGCCCGATAAGGCTCTATCGGAAGGGTCGATAGGGTCGCTTTAGCGATAAACCCCAGCGTACCTTCGGCGCCAATCAACAGGTGAGAAAAGATGTCGCATGGATCATCAAAGTCCAAAAAGGAGTTCAGCGAATAACCTGTTACATTCTTTATACGATATTTTCTTTTGATTCGATCGCGCAATTCGATATCTGACCGTATCGCGTCGCGAATTCTAAGCAGCCCATTGACAATCTTGGGCTCATCCCGTCCAAAACGCTCTCTATCTGCAGCTTTAGAGGTGTCATATCGGTGGCCGTTGTACAGCACAAACTCCAACGAGACAAGAGTATGGTAGGAGTTCTGTATCACTCCTGCTTGCATGCCGCTGGAGTTATTAGAGAGAACTCCACCCATCATCGCCGCCGATTTGGAGGCTGGATCCGGTCCAATCTTTCTTCCAAACGGAGAAAGCTTCGCATTCACCTGATTGACGGTTACACCAGGCTCGAAGGATACCAGATCCCCACCACCATGCACCGAGATACCTCTAAAGCCAGTGCGAAGTTCACCGATAATTCCTTCTCCAACGGTCTGACCTGATAGAGATGTACCCCCTGCGCGAAATGTAATTGGAATACCCTCGTTTCGAGAGAAATCTATCAACGCCAAGGCATCTTCGATTTGGCCTAGACGGACAATAGCCTGAGGTTTATATTCAAAATAAGAGCCATCCCGAGAATAGACCGAGCGATAGAGAGCGCTTGTAAGAACTCGGTTCGAGGGGTATATTCTAACTAACTTTTGCCGAAGTGGATCCTGAGGTGCCACCTTGACCACACGCTTAGAAATTCCCCTAAAAACTCTCGATCCGCTCATCCAAATCCTCCATCAATACGAACAAAAATGAAAAACAGACGACGGCCAACGACGAATTGCCAAAAGCGATTAGGAGTGTTCACAGGACAAGAGCAAAAACCCCAAAATACACACTGGCGAATAAAGTGTGTCGGTCATCTGTCTGTCCCTTAATTCAAACTATACATCATCGATCAAAGATTAACAAAGTAGATTTCCGTAAATTTCAACCAAGTGGAAGGCTTCCATTTAATTGATCCGCTAATAATGTGAGCTTTGTATCCATAATGTAGATGGAGGAAATTGTTGTGAAGTCCAAAAGGCATACCCCCGAACAGGCTTTCAAAAAGATCACCGAAGGGGACAAGGCGCTAAAGCGAAGGTGCAGCCATAAGTCAAGCTGCCCGGAGCGCCGCAGTCACTAAAGACCACCTGGCAGCTTGGTAAGCCTGAATCCACAGAAATGGACCAGCTTGAGCCCTTCGGTGTGACTCTGAGTCGGTTTTTCGGAACTGATTTAGGTTTGACGGAGGGTCTATGGCTTAAATCTGGTTTCAGAGTGCCAAATATGACCTATTCCCTTTGTGGTTGAGCCTGTTTGGTCATTTTTGAGATTGTGAAATCTCATTTTAGCCATAGTGACCTAGTCCCTTGTCTTCTAGAGCAGTTCCTTCAAGTAATATTCAGTGTGTTAGGTAACCAGATGTTCAGGTGATGGCGATCTCAAACTTTCTGATCCGATCAAGAGCCTCTAAGAACTTATCCTTATAGTGCCAGTGTTCTTCAAGATGCAGTATTACTTTTCTAGCTGAACGAGTGATATGTCCTGCGATCTGAAAGTAACACCGTCGAAGCTTTGGTGTGGTGTAACAGTTTCTGTAATAGCACGTATTCGTGCAGTGAATCGTGCCAGGTTGTGTTCAATTGCACCGTGCCAGGTTGTGCAGTTGCACCGTGCCAGGTTGTGTGCAATTGCACCGTGCCAGGTTGTGTGCAATTGCACCGTGCCAGGTTGTGTGCAGTTGCACCGTGTCAGGTTGTGCAGTTGCACCGTGTCAGGTTGTGCAGTTGCACCGTGTCAGGTTGTGCAGTTGCACCGTGCCAGGTTGTGCAGTTGCACCGTGTCAGGTTGTGCAGTTGCACCGTGTCAGGTTGTGCAGTTGCACCGTGTCAGGTTGTGCAGTTGCACCGTGTCAGGTTGTGCAGTTGATACGCCCCGGGTTTAATGGAGACTCCATTATCGCAGAACCAATCGGTTCTCTTGGGTACGCATTAGCGTAGCAGAGACGGATGTCAATACCCCTAAAAGCACGATATTTGATGGAATTTGAGCTGTCTGGCGAACTAGTTGTTTAGATTAAATCTTTAAAATATGGCTGGTTCTTTACTATTTAGGACATCTCTCACTACCACCAACTTTGTAACAAACAAATCCACAATCACAACAGAAGCATTTGTGGTGATTGTCGACTTAAAATGCTGGGTACATCAAAATACCTACGGGAACTTTGATGGAGCTCTGGATTTAACTATGGAAGGTTAGTTATCGAGATCGACGGGGGCGACTGGTTCGTCACAATGAGGACAAGGACCACCCGTTCCAATACGGGTACG